>JBAPYC010000176.1:0-19699 GCA_049284535.1 Streptosporangiaceae bacterium | reverse complement strand
GGGGTGGCAGGGGGGACGGGGTCGTGGCGGCCGGGGCCGGGGTAGCTGGGGCCGGGGTGACCGGGGCCGGGGTGGTGGGTGGAGGGGTGGTGACGGCCGGGGCCGGGGTGGTGGCGGCCGGGCGGGGCAGCGTCTCGAGGGCCGGACCGGATGGCTGGGCCGGGACGGCGGGCATGGGAGCGGGAGCCTTCGGCCCGGCCGGATCGGGGGCGGACGACGCGGGTTCGGCCGGGTCCTTTGGGGGGGACGCCGGTCCAGCCGGCTCCGGAGCGCGGGACGCCGGTTCAGGAGCGGGGGTGGCCAGGACGTCGACTGCGGGGAGGAGGGCAGCGGCGGCGGCGAGCCGTTCCGCGGGGGTGCTGAACTCAGGGACGGCCAGGAGCTCCGAGGCGAGGGCGGGGGCCGTGGGCTCGAGGCTGGCGGGTTCCGCGGCCTCGGTCTCTGGGGTGACGTGCTCCGAGGTCGATGGACCCTGCTCCGCGGCCTCTGGCCTCTGATTCGCGGCCTCTGGCTTCTGTGTCGCAGGCTCTGGCTCCTGTGCCGCATCCTTGGCGGCCGGTGCATCGATGACAGGGAAGCCGGAAGAGGCCAGGGCGGCGGTCCGGCTCACCGCGAACTCGCGGTACGCCGCGTGGGACTCGTTTTCGGCGAAGTCGAGGACCTCGTCCCGGGTAGCGGACGGCAGGGCCGGGGACGGAAGCAGAGCGAAGACCCGGGCGGCGGAGACGTTGCGGGGCCGTTTCGGGCCGCAGACCGGGCAGCCGGCCGCGTGCCGGAGCACCCGGTCGCGGATCACCGGCGTCATGACACCTGTCCAGCCAGCCATCACCTCGGCACGGTCCGGGCAGGCGTGGCTGCCGCGGCTGACCAGGATTTCGGCGCCGAGTGCGCGCTCCAGCTCCTGCCGGGCCTGATCCACCAGGGCGCGGGCGCTGTCGGCGGTCAGGCCGAGCACCAGGCCCAGGTCGACGTCGTGACGGCAGAAAAGATCGAGCGCCTCGAGCTGATCGGCGTCCATGCTCATGACCGCGTTCCAGGCGATCAGGCGGGAATCGGCGTCGGGCTGGCTCGGCCGGGCAGGCGTCTCGTCGGCGTCGGCCGCGGCTACCGGCCGCCGGCGGCGGCACTCGGTGCGGGCCAGCGAGTAGAGCCAGGGGCCAAGGGACCGCGGGTCGGACAGGCGGGTGATGTGGCCCTGGGCCACCACCAGGGTGTCGCGCAGCGCGATTTGCGCTATTTCGCGATTCCGCAGCATGCACCAGCAGTACTGGAAGAGCCGGTCGCCGTACGCATCGAAGAGTTCAGCGAGCGCGCCAGGTGATCCAGCGCGCAGCGCGGCTGCGATTCGGGGGTCACTCATGGCCAGAAAAGCTAGAGCAAAACAGGTGCGGTCAGCCACCTATTCAATGGAACGAGCGTTTAAACCAGCAATATTTCCTTAGTGCGCGGAAACCGAGCCAATGAGCATTGCTATCGTATTCTGCGTTAATTAACTGGCGTGGGCTGATTTGGGAGGTGTACGGCGCATTTGGCCGGGCTGTACCCAGACGGGGCGAGGCTAGCGGCCAGCGGGCGGGTCCGCGGATCGGCGGGATCGAGGTGCCGGCCGAGCACCACCACGGCGACGCTCCGGGCGCCGGCCAGCTTGAGCGCTACCGCCGCGGCCTGGGCACTCGCGCCGGAGACCCAGGTGTCGTCGATCAGCAGCACGCTGGCGCCTGCGGCCACCTGGCCGGCGGCGAACCGGTCCGGGTCCAGGTCACGGCCCTGGGTTCCCGGCCGGAGGGCCAGCCGGATCAGCGGCAGCCGAAGGTAAGGAGCGGACAGCGCCAGCAGCGGATGAGTGCCGGGCCGGCCGCAGCCCGTCGGCACCACCGCCAGATGCGTGGGCGGCCCCATGCCCGCGCACTGCCACGCGCACGGCCCGTGATCACGCAGGAACACCAGGAGCAGGGCCTGCAGTGACGCGCCCACGGCGGCATCCGGCCTCCGCCAGGACTTGTAGCGCCACAGTCCGGCGGCGAAGGGGGTTCCCTTGACCGCGTACGAGATCGGCACCACCGCATCGGCGAGCAGGCCTCGGCCGCGCGCGTGATGGGCGGTGCACTGCCAGCAGCGAGCAAATCCCGGCGCCACCGGACCGCGGCACACATCGCACTCCGGCGGGGCGCCCAGGCGCCGGGCCGGACCGGGCCCGATCGGGTACAGCGGCAGCAGGCCCGATCGCACCCGGCGGCGCAGGATGTCCCAGCCACGCGCGGCAGGTGGATTCATCGGCACGACCATGGGCCGATGTTAGGCACCGGCACTGACAAAACGCGCAAGAAACTCAACAGGATTATTTCGCCAGCCATTTGTGACACATTTCACACGTGCCGTAGCCGGCCTTTTCGGCGACGCATTCGGTGACGCCACGGGGCAAATCTCGTTCTGATCACGGCCGACGATTTTGCGATGCGGCAGAATGTTCGCTGCCAAGAAAGCGGCCCGGGTATTTGCGTTGACATTCCCGCTCCCTGATGTGACTCACGCCAGGGATGAAGTGTGATCGACAGGAGCGAAACAGTGTCGCCTGCCACCCACTCCGAAGCGGCAAGCGAGGGTACCGCTGCAAACGGCAGGCCGTCCGCCGGGGCTGGGCCAGGCGTCTTGGCCGGCTCCCGGCTGGACCGGGTCATCTGGGCCGTCGTGGGGTTCCTCCGCCGCAACTGGCTGTTCACCGTGCTGGTGAGCGCCGGGCTGATCCTGCGGGCCATGGCCCAGATCGGCTATGCGCCGGCGCTGTTGTTCATCGACTCGAGGAAGTACATCTTCGGCCTGAACTTCCAGGCCACCGACTGGGGATCATACGATCCGCTCGGCTACGCGCTGCTTGTGCTGCGCCCAGTGCTGATGTTCGCTGACCTGGCCGTGGCGGCCCTGATACAGCACGTGCTCGGCATCGCGATGGCAGCCGCGCTCTACCTGCTCATGGTCCGGCGGGGCGTCTGGCCCTGGCTGGCGGCCGTGGCCACCTCACCGGTTCTGCTCGACGCCTACCAGCTGAACGCCGAGCAGACGATCATGCCCGACGTGCTGTTCGAGGCGCTGCTCGTGGCGGGCATCGTCCTGCTGCTGTGGCAGCCGCGCCCGGGCATCGCCTTCGTCGTCCTGGGCGCCCTGGCGCTCGGCACGTCCGCGACCGTTCGCCAGGTCGGCGAGGCGCTCATCGCACCGGCCCTGATCTATGTGCTGGCCGCGACCCGGGGCTGGCGGCGGCGCCTGCTGAACGGCGCCGTGATCACGTGCTGCTTCGGCCTGCCGGTCGTGGGCTATATGGCCTATTCTGCCGTGGTCATGCACAACGGTTTCGAGCTATCCAACATGGGCGATGCCTACCTCTACGGCCGGGCCGCACACGCCGCCGACTGTGCCACCCTGCGGATCCCGCAGGACGAGCGGCCGCTGTGCCCGAGCCCGTCGGTCGCCGCCAAGCTGGGGGTAGACGGGCTGGTCAACTCCCCGGACGCGCCGCGCGCGCTGTACCAGCCGGTGAACGTCCAGCTGGGCCAGGTCGCCAGCACGCTGCCGCTGCAGCGCTCATTTGCCTACAGCGTGATCAAGCAGCAGCCACTGCGCGTGGCGGGCGACATCGTCAAGGATTCGGTGAAGCTGTTCGCGCTGACCAGGCACACCCAGGAGGGTGACACCCCGATCTACCGCTGGCAATTCCAGGTGCACTACCCGTACTTCCCGCCGGGCCTGGTCCACCGCGGCCACAACAGCGCGAGCAGCATCTTCGCCCAGGCCGGAGGCGGCGGGTACGCACGGGTCACCCCGCACATCGCCTACCTGCTCCGGCGGTACCAGCTGACCATCGGCTACACGCCAGGACCCGCGCTGCTGCTCGCGCTGCTCGCCGGGATCGCCGGGATCTTCACCTGGCGCCGGCACCGTGACCCGGCGCCTGCTCTGGCCTGCCTGCTGATTACCGGGTCCGCGGTCTCGGTGCTGGCGGGCGCCGACCTGTACGAGTTCTCCTGGCGTTACCAGCTGCCCGCACTGGTCACGATTCCCGTCGCGGGCGCGCTGGGGTTGAGCGCGGTCGTTCGGCATATCCAGGGCCGCCGCAGCCTCGCGGCCATCCCGGCCCCCTCCCCCGTGCCCGCCAGCGAGCTGGCCACCGCCAGATCCGAGCAGGTGCCTTAGCCGATGCCCGCCTCCGACGATGCCGACATCCGCACGCTCGCTCGCGAGACCGTCTACCAGGACAACTGGATGGTGCTGCGCCGGGACGAGATCGAACGGCGCGACGGCTCCCGCGGCACCTATGCGGTCATCGAGAAGCGCGACTTCGCGCTGGTCATCCCGGCCGAGAACGACGGTTTCCACCTGGTCGAGGAGTACCGGTACCCGATAGGCCGCCGTACCTGGTCATTCCCCCAGGGCGGGTTCCCCGCGGGCCAGTCGGGCAGCCTGGAAGAGCTCGCCCGGCTCGAGCTGGTCCAGGAGACCGGGCTGCGCGCCCGGGAGCTGACCAGGCTCGGCTTCCTGCACTGCGCCCACGGCATCACCAACCAGGCCGGCCACTTCTTCCTGGCCACCGGGCTCGAGCCGGGCGATCCGGACCGCGAAGGCGAAGAACAGGACATGCGCCAGGCCTGGGTGTCCCGGGCCCGGTTCGAGCAGATGATCGCCGAGGGCCTCATCACCGACGACTCCACCGTCGCCGCCTACTCGCTGCTGCTGCTCCGCGAACGACGCTGATGTCATCTCGCGTGCGTGACGTCGATCCTGGCCGTCTTGCTCGCTGGTGCGCGGAGCATCTCGGCAGCCCGCCGGCCGATGAGATCTTCAGGTCCGGGCACCTGTCTGCGGTGATCGGGGTCCGGCTGGCTGATGACCGGGCGGTCGTGGTCAAAGTGCGTCCCAGTTCGCCGCGGGTCGCGGCGTGTGTGGAGGTCCAGCGCCGGCTCTTCGAGTCCGGCTATCCGTGCCCTGAGCCGCTTACCGGCGCTGCCCCGTTCGGGGACGACGTGGCTACTGCCGAGACCTACGTTCCCGGCGGCGCCATGCTGCCGAGCGCGGATCGCGCGGCGTGGGCGTTCGCTGAGGCATTCGCGCGGCTGGTCAAACTGGCCCCGCGGCCTGCCGAGGTGTCCACTTTGGACCCGGCACCGTCATGGGCGGCCTGGGATCACGCCGGGGCCGGGCTGTGGCCGCGTCCCGAGGACTCTGACGTCAACCTCAACGAGGTGACGGGTCCCGGATGGATCGACGGCGCCGGCCGCCGCGCCCGTGACCGGCTGCAAGCCAGCGCATCCGAAGCCGTGATCGGCCACTGCGACTGGCTCGCCGGTAACCTGCGCTGGAGCGGCGGCAACTTGCTGGTGGTTCACGACTGGGACAGCGTGACCGCCGACAGCGAAGCTGTCCTGGCCGGCTTCGCCGCCGCGCTGTATTCGACCGTCAGCGCGGACGAACTGGCCACCGTCGAGGAAACTGAGCAGTTCCTCGCGGCCTACGGCGACGCCCGTGGCAGGCAGTTCAGCGCGGACGAACTCCAGCGGTCGTGGGCGGCCGGTGTCTGGACGCGCGCCTACGACGCCAAGTACCAGCTCGCGGTCGGGCAACCGGTCGTCTCGCTCTCCGAGACTCAGGCCCGCGAGCGCCTGCGTCGTGCCGGGACCGACTGACGGGACCGTGGTGGTCCTGCTTCGGTGCCAGTTTGCGCGCGACCCTCGGAAGGCAGCGCCCCGCAGGGCTCATCGTTAGTGATGGCCGAAGATCAGAGTGAGTACGTCGCGAGCCGCGCGATCAGCCGGCTCCTGACCGTGTCCCACTCCGGTGCGGTCACGGAGTACACCGCCGAGTCTCGCAGCAGCCCTTCCTCACCTGGCGCCCACGACATCGACCAGCTGCGCAGTACTCCCTCAAAGGTGGCGCCGAGCGCCTCGATGGCCCGCCGTGATCGCACGTTGCGGGCGTCGGTTTTGAAATCGACCCGGGCGACCCGGAGGCTGCCAAAGGCATGACTCAGCAGTAGCAGCTTGCCCTCGGCATTGATCCCCGAGCCCTGCGCCGATGCGGCCAGCCAGGTAAAGCCGATCTCAATGGCGCGAAGATCGTCCCGGCCGGGCCAGGAACGAGGATCCCAGTACGCCGTGCATCCAACAGCGCGACCATCTGCCTGCCGGATCTGCGCGAACGGGATGAGTCCCTGCGCGGCACGCGCCAACTGTGCGCCGAGGTAGCCGCCAACCTCGCTGGCGCGGGGCACTAGCGTGAAGCCGTAACTGCCGCGGTCCTCCTCAGCGGCCGCCGCCAGGTCCTCCGCGTGGCGGACAGCCAGCGGCTCGAGCCGGACCAGGGAACCTTCGAGGATCGGTACGTTGAACCACGGGTGCATGCCAGATCTCCTCATCGCTCCTGGCGTTGGCACCTTGCCGTGGCAGGTTGCCGGACCGTCATGGGGCCAGGTCCCTCGGATCCTCTGGATGAACGTCGCTGATCATTACGGAACGGGCCGCCGGCCGTCAAGGCGATTTCAGCTCCGGCCTGTGAGTTGCTTCCGGGTCACCTTTTCGGTCTGAATGCTGCTGTCACAGCGCCGGAACGACAGCGGAGCCGCATCCACGCCATGGCGCCCCGGCGGGGGACAGCGGGACGGCGGGAATCGGGCGGGACGAGCACGGCGGCGGGGCCGGGTGGGGGACAGATCCGGGCGAGGCGGGGGTCAGATCCGGGCGAGGCGGGGGTCAGATCCGGGCGGGGCGGGGGACTTAGGGCAGGTACGGGGGGTTAGGGGCTTATCTGACCTATTTGGCCATTTGGGTTGAACATGTCCCATAGGTGTGTTGTCCTGTGCCGAAGAGGGCCGCACCGCAGGCGCTGGGGGGTGGTGAGGGGTGGCCGAGGAGAAGCGCACGCAGGCTGGTCGCACTGAGCCGTCCTGGGGCCGGGTGCTGGCTACCACCGTCCAGTTGTGGGTCTCCCGGTGGCTTGGCCGACCGCCCAGGCGGCGGTGGCGGCTGATCGCGGTCGTGGTGGCCCTGGCCTTTGGCGCTGGGGTGACGCTCGGATTCACCAGCATGTTCAGTGGATCCAAGGGGCAGGTCAGCGCCCGGATGGCCGCGCACAGCACCCCTTCGGGCGATCCGGCGGCCATGGTCCGGTCCCAGGCGGCGGCCTGGGTGGCCGCCCAGGTAAGCGCCAACGTTGTCATCGCGTGCTTCCCTGACATGTGCTCCGCGCTGGAGGCCCGGGGAGTATCCGCGGGACGGCTGATGCCGCTGAGCTCGGGCGGGGCCGCCGTGCCTGCCGCCAGCGTGCTGGTGACGTCACCGTCGGGCAGCAATCCGGCGCTGGACCGGTCCGCGCCCGGGCTGATCGCGAGCTTCGGTCCGGCCGGGACGCAGGTCGAGGTCCGCGTGGTCGCGTCCGCCGGAGCGGCCGCGTACCAGTCGGCGCTCGCCTCCGACCTGGCCGCCCGCAAGGTGGCCGGACCCCAGCTGCTGAACAACAGCCATCTGCGGTTCACCGCGGCGGACACCGCCGAGCTGAAGGCGGGCGAGGTCGATTCCCGGCTGCTGTTGCTGCTGGCGACCCTGGCGCCCCAGCACACGCTGCGGGTCGTCTCGTTCGGTGACGCCGCCCCGGGCGCGCCGCTGCTGTACCGGCAGGTCACGCTGGCCAGCGCCGGTGCCGGGGCCCCGGCGGCCAATCTGAGCGGGGCAATGGCCATCGTGCAGGCGCAGACCTCCCCGTATTCTCCAGCGCACGCCGCCACCGTCAGCCTGCCCGGCGGGCAGAGCGGGCTGAGCATCGAGTTCGCCACGCCGGGACCGCTGGGGCTGCTGGCCGGGGCGGTGCCGTAGTCCGCCGAGGTGCTGGTCCATCCAGGCTGGCTGGCCGGTTAGGCGCCGGACGGGGTGAGCAGGGGGGCGAACAGGTCGCCGTGATCCTCGACGCGGGCGATGACGTCGTCGGCGATGAAGAACAGGTCACCGGGTTTACGGCAGGACTCGACCTCGTCCCAGGTGACCGGGGTGGACACGGTGGGGTTCTGCCGGGCGCGCAGCGAATAGGGGGCGACGGTGGTCTTGGAGCCGTTGTTCTGACTCCAGTCGATCAGGACCTTGCCGGTGCGCAGGGACTTGGTCATGCGGGATACGACGTGGCGGGGGTGCTCGCGCTCCAGTCGTTCGGCATAGATGCGGGCTTGGTCGCTGGCCTGCTCGGACGTGACGCCGGAAATGGGTGCGTAGAGCTGCAGCCCCTTGCCGCCGGACGTCTTGGCCAGCGGCGCCAGCCCGTCGGCCGCCAGCACCGGGCGGAGCAGCTCGGCTACCCGGCAGCAGTCCGTGATGTCGGCCGGGGCGCCCGGGTCCAGGTCGAAGACGAGCAGGTCGGGGCGGCGCACGCTGGGCATCCGCCACATCGGGGTGTGCAATTCCAGCCCAGCCAGGTTGGCGGCCCAGATGAGCGCGGGCAGGTCGTCGATGATCAGGTAGGTGACGGTGGTGCCGCGGGACCGGGAGCGGGAACTCTCCGAGGGGACCTCCGCGGTGCGGATCCAGTCCGGGCGGTGATCGGCCACGTGCTTCTGGAAAAAGGCCTGCCCGTCAACGCCGCCGGGGTAGCGCTTGAGGGTGACCGGGCGGTCCGCGATGTGCGGCACCAGCACGTGCGCCACCCGCTGGTAGTAATCCAGCACCTCGGCCTTGGTGAAGCCGGTCTCCGGATACAGCACCTTGGCCAGGTTGGTCAGGGTCAGGGTGCGGCCGTCGACGGTGACGGGGACCTTGGTCTCCGGGCTCACGGGGCGCCCGGATCGCCGATGCTGGGGTCGCCGATACCCGGTTCGCCGATGCTGGGTTCCCCGATGCTGGGCTCCCGGATGACGGCTGCCGGATCGATGTCGTCGCGCAGGCCCCGGTACACGGGGGCGCGCATCCGGCCTGCCTTGGTCCAGCGGTCGTAGCCGACCTGGATCACCAGCCTTGGCTCCACCCAGACGGCCGGGCGGGCGTGCTCGGGCGGGACCGGGCCGTCGAACGGGGAGTCGCGGCGGCGCAGCGGCTCGAGCTTGTCCCCCAGCATCCGCAGGGTCTCGTCGGTGAAGCCGGTGCCGACGTGGCCCGCGTAGATCAGCTGGCCGTCCGCGTCGTGCACGCCGATCAGCAGGGAGCCGACCAGGCCGGTCCGGCGGCCCTTGCCGGGCTTGTAGCCAGCCACAACGGCCTCCTGGGACAGCACGTTCTTGATCTTGAGCCAGTGGTCGGTCCGCACACCCGGCACGTACCGGGAGTCCAGCCGCTTGGCCACCACACCTTCCGAGCCACGCTGCAGCGAAACCTGCTGCACCGCGTCGAAATCCTCGCCGCCGAAGAAGGGCGGGGTCTGCCAGAACGGGCCGGCCAGCTCCAGGTCCTCCAGCACGGCGCGGCGGTCGGCGTACGGCAGGTCGAACAGCGGCTTGCCGTCCAGCTGGAGCAGGTCGAAGATCAGATAGGTGACCGGGTTCTGCCCGGCCAGCAGCTTGGCCTGAGCCGCCGAGCTCACGTGCATCCGGGGCTGCAGGGCCTCGAACTCCGGCCAGCCGCTGTCCCCGAACAGCACGATCTCCCCGTCCAGCAGCAGCTGCTTGTGTGGCGTGGCGTTACCCAGGCTCCGCAGCTCGGGGTAGGCGACGGTGACGTCGCGTTCGGTCCGGGACAGCAGCCGGACCTGGCCGCGCTCGATGTAGACCAGCGCCCGCACCCCGTCCCACTTCATCTCCAGCGCCCATTTCGCCAGGTCCCGCGGCACCGGGCCGGTCACCGCCAGCATGGGCCGCAGCCCGGCGGGGAGCGCGAGCCGTTCCCGGTGGATCATCCACTGGTTGCCTTTGGTCTGGAACAGCGCGAAGCTGCCGCTCACCCGCTCGCCGTGCAGCGTGACCTTGACCTCGTCCTTCGTCCACTTCTGCGTCTCATAGCGGCCGCGGTCCCAGATGGTGACGGCGCCCGCGCCGTACTCCCCGCGCGGGATCTCGCCCTCGAAGCTGCCGTACTCCAGCGGGTGGTCCTCGGTGTGCACGGCCAGGTGGTTCGTGGCCGGGTCGTCCGGCACCCCCTTGGGCAGTGCCCAGGACACCAGCACGCCGTCGCGTTCGAGCCGGAAGTCCCAGTGCAGCCGGCGGGCATGATGCTCCTGGATCACGAAGCTGCCGCCCGCTTCCGGGCCCGCTCCGGGAGCGGCGGACGGCCCGGGGACCGGCTCGGGCGTACGGGACGCGTCGCGCTTGTCCCGGTAGGCCCGCAGCTTGTCCACGTCCACCGGTGTACCCGGTTAGCTGCGGGGAGAACGAATTACCAGGCCGTTCGGCCTAGTCTCTTCTCCGCCCTTGCATTGTTTACATTTACAACTAAAGTAGTAGGGATTTTACAGCTGTAACGCCCCGGGGAAGGGAGACTGGATGGCGCTTAGCCTCTACGTCGTGCTGGGCAGTGCCGTGGTGGGACTGCTCGTCGGGCTGACCGGCGCCGGCGGCGGCGCGCTGATGACCCCGATGCTGATCCTGTTCTTCTCGGTCAAGCCGAGCGCGGCGATCTCCAGCGATCTGGTGGCCGCGGTGGTGATGCGGCCAGTGGGGGCCGCAGTCCATTTGAGCAAGGGCACGGTCAACCTGCGCCTGGTCGGCTGGATGACGCTCGGGTCAGTGCCGATGGCGTTCGTGGGCGCGTACCTGCTGCGCGAGATGGGCGAGAACTCGGCCGACCAGACCAACGTGGAGATCGCGCTGGGAGCCGCGCTGCTGGTTGGGGCGGCGGCCATGGTGCTGCGGTACGTCCTGGACCGGCGATCCGGCCAGCAGCGGACGGCGCTGGTGCGCGAGGTGCGAATCCGGCCGGTGCCGACCGTGGCGATCGGCATGGTGGGCGGGTTGATCGTCGGCATCACCTCAGTCGGCTCCGGGTCGCTGATGATCATCCTGCTGCTGTTCCTGTATCCCTTTCTGAGCGCGGGGCAGCTGGTCGGGACCGACCTCACCCAGGCGGTGCCGCTGACCGCCGCCGCGGCGCTGGGGGCATTGGCGTTCGGCCACGTAGAGTTCGGAGTCACCGCGTCGATAATCGTCGGCAGCGTGCCCGCGGTGCTGATCGGATCGCTGTTGTCGTCGCGAGCGCCGGATTCCTACATCCGGCCGGTTATCACATTCGTGATCTTCGCGTCCGGGCTGAAGTACGTCGGTGTCGGGGCGTATCCGCTGGGCTGGACGCTGGGCGCGCTGCTGGTGACGGCGGCCGCTGCCTGGCTGGTGATCCGGCGGCCGTGGGAGGCCCGGGCGGGAGAAGGCGGCAGGGCCGGTGAAGGTGACGGGGCCGGGAATGACGACGGGACCGGACATGACGACGGCCGGGGTGCCGCTGTCGCGGAACATCCGGCCGCCGTCGAGTCTCGGTTAGCCGCGAATCTGGCGTTAGTTACTGCGCGTACTTGCCGATCATGGCGCCGAGGTTGGGCAGCGCGGCCACGATGTGCTTGGACGCACCGCCACGCACCGTCTTGTACGCCCTGAGGATGGTGGGACGGGTGGAACCCGCGGCGCGGGCGTCGGTCACGGCCAGCAGCGCGTCGGCGACCTCATCGCCACGCTTGGCCAGGTAGTCGCCGAAGTCGGCAGCACCCGAGGCACGGAAGTCGGCCCAGTACGGGTCGAGCGCGGCGGCCATGTCCGGCAGCTGGTCCTCCAGCGTGTGCTGCAGGTAACCGGACGCAAATGTGTTCACCGTCTTGTAGGCGAGCTTGATGGTGGTCCCGGAAACTCCGGACTTGGTCGCAACTTCGGTATCGATCAGCTGCTTGCAGTCGGCAAGCACGTGCGGCTTGGTGTCCGGGGCGAGCAGGATCTCCTGAAGCGTGGCCATGGGCGATGGTTCTCCTTAGGGGGTCGCGGAATCGGATCAGGCTAGCCTGCCGCTGTGGCCCCCGGGGGCGGAATTCCCCTTCTGTGACGTTCGCGACTCCGGGCCTCTTACAGTTGTCTGCGTGACCGATACCTGGCAGGTAGAGCCGTCCGGGCCGCTCCGCGGTGACATCGCAGTCCGCGGGTCGAAGAACGCGGTGACCAAGCACATGGTCGCGGCCATGCTCGGGGACGGGCCGAGCACCATCCGCAACGCGCCCGAGATCGGCGACGTCGACATCACGGCCGCCATGCTGGAATCCCTCGGCTACCAGGTGTCGCGGAACGACGGGTCGATTACCGTGGCGCCGGGGTCGGCCGTTGAGCCGCGGGTGCCGGAGGCGTTCACCGGGCTGAACCGGATCCCGATCCTGATGCTCGGGCCGCTGCTGCACCGCACCGGTGAGGCGTTCGTGCCGCTGGTCGGCGGCGACCCGATCGGGCGGCGGCCGGTCGACTTCCACGTGTCCGCGCTGCAGGCGATGGGCGCCGAGGTCGAGATGGGGCCAACCGGTCTTGCTGCTCGCGCTCGACGACTGTATGGCGCCCGGATCGACCTGCCCTACCCGAGCGTCGGCGCCACCGAGACGGTGCTGCTGTCGGCCGTGCTGGCCGAGGGCCAGACGGTGCTGCGCGGGGCGGCGACCGAGCCGGAAGTGGTGGAGCTGGCGCTGTTCCTGCAGCGGATGGGCGCGCACATCGAGCTGAGCCCGGACCGACGGATCGTGATCGAGGGCGTGCCGCGGCTGCGCGGCGCCACGACCCGGCTGGCCGGGGACCGCCTCGAGGCCTTCTCCTACCTGGTGGCGGGGCTGATCACCCGGGGCGAGGTCCGCGTGCATGGCTGCCCGCAGGACCGGCTGGTCACCGCCATCACCACGCTGGCCCGGATGGGGGCGCAGTTCGACATCACCGATGAGTGGATCACCGCGTCGGCGCCGGGCGGGCTGCGCCCGGCCGCCGTGCACACCGACACCCACCCGGGGTTCATGACGGACTGGCAGCAGCCGCTGATGGTGCTGTTCACCCAGGCGGAGGGCATGTCCGTGCTGCACGAGACGGTCTTTGAGAACCGGCTGGTGTACGTGCCCGCGCTGCAGAAGATGGGCTGTGAGATCGAGGTGTACCCGGCCTGCCTGGGCGGCCCCGCCTGCCGGTTCCACGACACCAACTCGGTTCATTCGGCCGTGATCCGGGGCGTTTCCAAGCTGCGCGGCGCGGACGTGGTGCTGCCCGACGTGCGGGCCGGGTTCTCCGCGGTGCTCGCCGCGGCCGTGGCCGACCGGCCCTCGGCGCTGCACGGGATCCACCACATCGAGCGTGGCTACCACCGCCCGTTCGAGCAGTTCGCCTCGCTGGGGCTGACCGTCCGGCGCGGCTGAGGCTTTACCGGGGGTCGGGCGGGGCTCCGGCGGGGGGTTGGAGCTGGTTTTGGGGCTCCGGCGGGGCTGGGCTCCCGGCGGGGCTGGGGCTGGGTTCCGGCGGGGCTGGGGCTGGGGCTCCCGGCGATCTCAGGCCGCACCCGTCACATCAGTTTCAGCGACTGGGCTTTGCCGGCAGTTTCCGGTGCTATCACCCCGCAAACTGCCGGCAAAGCCTGGAGCAGCCTCCCCTTTCCATGATCGCGAAGACCTGTAGCCGGCCCAGATCAGGACCTACAACCCTTCTTGATCATGGGCGACCGCGTCGGTCAGGCGGCGAGGACCTGGCGGAGGGTGGCGGCGAAGGCGTCGGGCTCGCCGGTCGGGATGTGCTCGCGGCTGAGGAACCCGCCGTGGTCACCCGGGAAGCCGGTGGGGGTGATGCCGAGCCGTTCGGCCACGGCGATGCCGGTACGAGCCGCGAGGGTCTGGCCGGACTTGGCGCCGACACCGATCACGATACGGGTCGGGACCTGGCGCAGCGCGCCGAAGTCGTGATGATAGGCGTTGCACGACACGATGTTCAGCCCGACAAGCGGGTCGTTACGGGAGCCGTCGTCCTCGGCTGGCAGGCCGAACCTGGCCGGGTCCACGGGCTCGTCGGCGAAGCCGTCCGGTACCAGGCCCTGGTGCATGATCAGCGCGATGAACTTCGCCATAGCCGGGCCGAAGCCGCTCGTGAGGTAGGTCTCGTGGATGTTCTGGCACGCGGCCAGGATCTGCGCGTGGTCAGGCACCTCCTGGGAGGCGGGCGGCTCGTGCGCGACCAGGGTGCGGACCTGCTCGGGGTGCCTGGCCACCAGGGCCAGCGCGTTCACCGCGCCGCCGCTGCTGCCGAAGATGTCGACGGGCCCGGCGTCCAGCGCGGCGATGAGCCGGTGCAGGTCATCGGCGTGCTCGTCGGGCGTGTTCTCGCTGGCGCCGTCGGTGCGCATGCTGCGCTCGGAGCCGCGCGGGTCGTAGGTCACGACAGTGCGGTCACCGAAATGCCCGGCCAGGGTGCCGAACCCGGACGCGGCCATGGGTGAGCCGACGATGAGCAGGACCGGTTCGGCGCTGGACTCGTTGCTGCGCACGTCGTAGGTCAGGACGGCGCCCGGCACATCCAGGGTGTACGTCTTCGGGTCGGACATGGTGGCCCTTCTTTCGGTCTCCGGCTTCTGCTGGTATGACGCGCCAGGACGGCTGAACTCATCGTATCGACAAGATTTCGCGGTGCGCAAAAATTTCTTAGTAAGAAATTGTTGCGTAATACGCAAGTTCGGGCCTACGGTGAAGCCATGACAACGACAACGGCAGCGGTCATCACCGGAAGCCAGCCCGTCAGCCGGCGAGAGCAGCAGAAGGAGCAGACCCGCATGGATCTGGCTCTGGCCGCTTTCGAGCAGGCCAAGGCGCACGGCGTGGCCGGTGTCCGGATCCCCCAGGTCGCCGCCGCGGTGGGTGTCTCGGCCCGGACGTTCAACAACTACTTCCCCAGCAAGGAAGCGGCGATCGTCTGGCCGGCCACACTGCGGGCCGTCCGGATGACCAGCGCCTTGCTGGAGCGTCCGGCGGACGAGCCACTGGAGGCGGCCCTGATCGCCGCGGTCACGGCCCAGTACGGGCAGGACGATGACGACGGCGAGATCGAGGGCATGCCTCCCGGCTGGATCCGCGAGCTGCGAGCCCTGGTGGCGGCTGAGCCCGCCCTGCACGGGGAGTACCACAAGGCATCGGTCGTGACCGAATCCGCCCTGGCCGACGCCATCGCCCACCGGACCGGTGCCGACGCCGGGGACCTGGAACCACAGATCATCGCGGCCGTGGTCATCGGGGCCGAGCGGGCCGCCGTCCGGCACTGGGCTCGCCAGGCCAGCAAGCAGACATCGCTAGCCGACGCGGTCGGCGCCGGGCTGACCATGGCCCTGCGCGGCCTGACCAGCCCGGCAGTTTGACCAGCCCAGCTGCCAGCCACAACTGAACCTCAGCCCATCACCATCACCTCAGGAGATCGCCATGTTGCTGCTCATCAGCCACAGTTACCCCCGCCTCGGCGCCGTGCTCAGCGCCCTCAGCTCCGTCGTCTTCCTGATCATCGGCGTCGGCACTGGCCACACCTGGCTCATCGAATTCAGTGCCGCCGGGATCGCCCTGTCAGTCCTCCAGTTCGTGGTCCGGAACCGGCGGGCCGTCAGCCAGGCCTCGTGAACCGGTCCACTGAACTGGCCCCATGAAAAGGCATTAGCAGAGCGGATTTACAGGCACTAGCAGAGCGGGACCAATGAACACGCAGATCACGGACAGCCAGGTCACTGGGCACCGAGTCCAGGTGCCCGGGGCCCGGCTGTACTACCAGACGCAAGGAAGCGGCCCGGGGCTCGTACTCATCGGGGGCGGCCCGGCCAACGCCGACACGCTCGGGCCGCTGGCGGCCCAGCTGGCCGGCCGCTACACCGTGATCAGCTACGACCGGCGCGGGTACTCCCGCAGTGAGCTTGACGATCCGGGCGAGCAGATCGGCATCTCGCGGCACGGCGACGATCTGCGGCTGCTCATCGAGGCCCTGGGCCCGGAGCCGGTCGCGGTGTTCGGCACCAGCTTCGGTGCGCTCATCGCGCTGGACCTGGCCGCATCGGCGCCGGAGTGGGCGGGCACGGTGGTGGTGCACGAGCCACCGCTGGGTCAGCTGCTCACCGGCGAGCAGCGCCGGCAGTTCGACGTGAACCTGGACGACAAGCCCGACGCAGGCGCGGCGCTGGCCGCCATCGCCACGTCGGTCGGGGTCAAGCGGGGCTTGGACGCCGGCGGCGACGGAACCCGGCCGGAGGTCCGCCGGGGCGACATCGAGCTGTTCATCCGGCGCGACGTCCCCGCCATCGGCGATTACCAGCTCGACCTGGCCCGGCTGTCCGCCATGTCAGGCCGCCTGGTCGTCACGGGCAGCGAAGCCGGCCGGGCCTTCTACCCGTATGCGTGCGCGCAGCGGCTGGCCGAGGTCACCGGCGCGCCGTTCGTCGAGCTGCCCGGAGGGCACGCTGGCATGATCCGGCAGCCGGAGGAGTTCGCCACCGTCCTGGCCGGGCTGCTGCGCCGGAGCTGACTAGCTGGGCCGACTCGCTGGGCTGACTCGCTGGGCCGACTCGCCGGGCTTGACTAGCTGGGGCTGACTCGCTGGGGCTGACTCGCTGGGGCTGATTCGCTGGGCTGAGTCCGCTGAGGGTCTACTTGCTGAGGCTGAGTCCGGTGGATCAGTAGCCGTCGAGGAAGGCCTTGGCTTCGGGGCCGGCGTACTGGGCGCCGTAGCCGGCGTTGACCACCAGGCAAGCCACCGCGATGTCCTTGGACGGGTCGAAGGCCACCAGCCAGCTGTTCGGCTGCTCCTGGCCCTGGATGTCGGCGGTCCCGGTCTTGGCGTAGACGCCGGAGCCGAACCCGATCGGCGCCGCCGTCCCGCTGGTGACCACCGCCTGCATCATCTCTTTGAGCTGCGCGTCCGTGCTGGACGACAGCGGGGTGGCGGTGAGCTGCTTGGTCCCCGGCAGCAGGATCGGCTGCTTGAAGGACCCGTAGTCGATCGTGGCCGCCACCGAGGCCATGGCCAGCGGGGACGCGGTCAGCGCGCCCTCGCCGAACGCCTCCTGGGCCAGTTCGGAGCCGCTGGCGCTGGCCGGGGCGTTGAAGTAGGAGCCCGACACCCCGGTGATGCCGATGTTCCAGGCCTGGTCGAGGCCGAAGTAATTCTTGGCCGCGCCAGCCAGGCCGCCGCCGGTCAGGTGCGACCACTGGGTGGTGAACGCGTTGTTGCAGGACTGGGCGAAGTCCGTCAGGAACGGTGTCCCGGCCGGCTCGGACTCGTTGTTGTCGTTGTGGTAGGTGATGCCCTGGATCGTGAAGGTCTCCGGGCAGGCCACGCCGGTGGAGGCGGTGAGGACACCCTTGCTGATGAGCGCCGTCGAGGTGATGATCTTCATGGTCGAGCCGGGCGCCACCTTAGCGGTCAGCGCGAAGTCGTTGAAGCCGGCGTTGTTGGCGATGGCCAGGATCTTGCCCGTGGACGGCTGGATGGCCACCATCGAGCTGTTGGCGTGCATTTTCACCGCGGAGCGCGCGGCCTTCTCGGCGGTGGGATCGATGGTGCTGGCCAGCTCGGGGATGTTGGTCGGCGGGACGATAACGGCCTGGCTATTCGGCATGACCTGGCCCTTGGCCGACTGGATCTGGACATACAGGCCGTTGCTGCCCTGCCCGGGCGGCGCCTTCTTCTCCAGCAGGCTGGCGATCGTGGTCAGGCCGGCGTCGTTATAGGACGTGATGTCGTTGCCGCCCGAGTCGTTCACCCCACCCACCTCGGGGGGAGCGATGACCGCAGCCACGTGCGTGGTCGCGGTCAGGTTCGGCGCCAGCACGTCCGGCTTCCAGCTGATGTACCACAGCGAGGAGTTCTTCTTCTGGTACGCGGTCAGCGAGGAGTGGTAGCTCCAGGCGCCGCTCAGGGTCTTGGCGCCGTCCGCCGCGGACACCGTGGTGGTGAGCGCGTACTGGACCGTGGCCTGGGTGGTACTGGACGCGACCGCGGTCGAATCCTGTACGGAGCCGGACAGCTTCCTGAGCCCTAGGGCCTGATGGTAAGTGGTCAGCGAGGCCCGGGCGGCGGCCGGGTGATCGGTGTAGTTGGCGGCCTGGCTGAGGTCACCGGACTGCCAGGCCTGCAGGAACGCAGTGGTGATCTGCTCGACATCCTGGGCGGCCGAGTCCCCGCTGGGCTGGAAACCGGTGGTGTGCCCTTTCCCGCCCGAGACCACCACGACCACCACCGCGGCGATCGCCGCCACCACCGCGACTCCCGCCGCGAGCAGAATGTACAAAAGCTTGCGCGACTTGCCTGGGCGGCCGTGCCGGGCGGGGCCGCCCGGGCCGCCCAGACGGCCGGGTCCACCCGGGTCGGGGCCGGACCCGATGGCCGGGAACTCGGTGGTCGAGGGCTCGGATGCGTACCACGGGCCGGAGGACCGACCGTCACCGGAATCGCTGGTCACCCATGCGACCGTACCCACCCGGCACCACGGGCACAAACGACTGCGAGAATCGCCGGATGGTGCCTGACAACGTGCATGACTTCTTCGCGGCTAGCGCGAGCGTGGGCGGGGCGCTGATCGGGCTGCTGTTCGTGGCCATCACGGTGGTGGGGAGCCGGCTGTCCCAGGGCACCGCGCAGGCTCAGATCCACCGGATCCGCGCGTCGGCGGCGCTGACCGGGTTCACCAACTCGCTGACCGTGTCGCTGTTCGCGCTGATTCCCGGGCACAAGCTCGGGTACACCTCGATCGCCGTGGCGATAGCCGGGCTGGCGTTCGTGGCCGCGTCGCTGATCTCGCTGGCCCGCCAGCGCCACCTGCGGCTGTCGCAGCTGCGGGACGCGCTATTCCTGATCGGGCTGTCCGTGGCGCTCGTGACCCAGCTGCTCCAGGGCGTGGCCATCACCAACCACCCGAACGACCCCGGGGCGGTCAACACGATCGCGGTCATAGTCGTGATCTGTTACCTGATCGGGATCGCGCGCGCGTGGCAGCTGATCGACGCCCCGTCGATCGGCATCACAAAAGAGGTCACCGAACTGGTCCGGCACGGCCGGACCGGGGACGAGTCGCAGGATTCCATGGAGCCGGGCGTTCCGGAGCCGGGCGTTCCGGAGCCGGACGCTGCGGGGCAGGAACAAGGGCAGGGTAAGGCCCGGTGACGCCAGGCCGGGGCGGCATTCCGGCGCGGGAGCGGCATTCCGGCGCGGGTGGTTACAGCAGGGCCTGGTAGGCGCCGCCGTCGACGGGGATGGCGGCGCCGGTGACGTAGCCGGCCTGCTCGGAGCACAGGAAGGCGACCAGGGCGCCGAGTCCAGCCGGTTCGCCGAGGCGGCCGGCCGGGATGGTGGCCAGCGCAGCGGCCAGGCGCTCGCCGTCGCTGTAGACACTGCCGACCCGGTCGGTGGCGTGCAGGCCGGGCTGCACCGAGTTGACCGTCACGCCATCGGCGGCGATCTCGCGGGACAGGGTGCGCAGGAACCCGGTCGCCCCGGCCCGGGCGGTGTTGGACAGGGCGAGGTTGGGATAAGGCTGGCGGACGCCGAGCGAGGTGATGGCGACGATCCGGCCCCAGCCATTCGCCTGCATGCCCGGGACGGCGGCCAGGCACATCCGGACCACGGCCAGCAGGGCACGGTCCAGCGCGGCCTGGTAGGCCTCGGCCGGGGTGGCCGCGACCGTGCCCGGAGCCGGGCCGGGACCGTTGACGACCAGGATGTCCACCCCGCCCAGGGCGCCGGCGGCCGCGGTCACGAACCGCTCGGCCTCGGGCGGGGCGCTCAGGTCGGCGA
>JBAPYC010000175.1:0-5758 GCA_049284535.1 Streptosporangiaceae bacterium | reverse complement strand
CGCTTAGCTTGCAGCCCTGCGACTAGTCCTCTGAGGCGTGACGCGCGACCCGCCGCATCCGCACTATCAAGGTCGCCGAGGGCACGACCTTACCGGACATATAGGTCGACAAGCGGGATCGCGAGGTTCCTATCCTCTCCGCGAAATTCTGCTTGGATAGCCCGGACCTGGCGACGAGGTCCCGCACCTCGGATGCCACGTCCTCCCGTTCTGATTCGGCGGCCAGCTTCCGGGCGCGGGCCACTACTCCCTCTAGTAGCGCGGCGGTGCCGTAGGGGCGGGAAAGGCGGATAGCTTCGAGGACCTGCTGGGCTACCGGCCCCCAGGGATCGGCCCGGATCGCGGCTGCGAGTCTGCGCCAGTCCGGAAGGGTGCCCCGTTCAACGGCCGCGAGGATGCCTTCGAACGGCCACGTTTCCACCGGGTCATCCGGGGACGCGTCAATGTTGCGGAACTTCAGGGCAGTCGTCATTGCACCATCTCCACGGCCAGCGACCGGCAGACGTCGGTAACATCTCCCCAGTCCGTCCAGCGTGCATCCAGACCCTTATGCCGGTCGAGCTGGCCGACGGTGCGAGCATCGCCCGGCTTGGGGTCAGCCAGCTGCCGGGCGAGCTGGGTCGCCACGCCCTCCGTCTCCGGACCACGCTGATCGGAGTAGTAGGCATCAACGTGCCGGAGCACATCCGCGGCGTGAGCGATCCCGTAGCTGTCGGCCAGAGCCGCTACGTCGAGATAGTCTCGTACCTGGTTGCGCCGGACGATCAGGTAGCCCTTGATTCGCAGCGTCTCGTCTGGCGTCGGTACCCGGAGCGCTTGCCCGGAGGGCAGCGACACTTCCGTGACCTCTAGGGGCCTGTTGCGGATGAGCTGGCGGACCCCGGATTCGATGTCGCCCAGTTCGCCCAGGATGATCTTTCCCGGAGTCACCCTGTTCGTCACCCATCCGTCCGTCGCTTCGATCGCCTCAAGAACTGCATCGAAACGGGCGCCCAGATCTTCCAGTACATGGCCGTGGTCGTAGGAGGAGCGGTGGTTGGCCCACAGTGCCGCGGCGGAGCCGCCCACTAGTACGGCATCGGGGACGACCTCTTGGAGCCGAGCCGCTGATTCAAGCACGCGGACCAATTCGGGTCGCGCCAGCCCCGGTGTGTCAGATCCACTTTCGGCCAGTTCGGAGCCTCCTTGGGAACTACTAATTGTATCAGATGTGATACGGAATGAGGTAGGTCCGGGCGGGGGCTATTGCTAGCCGAAAATCGCGTCATGCCGACTGGCGGGTCATGCCGAGCGCGGCACCGATACGAGCCCAGGTAGCTTTCAGCTCTCGGGCCCCGACCCATGCGGTTAGACTCGCCTCGACCTGGTCGCCCTAATGGAGCGCCGATCAGCCAGCGTTCCGCACAACGAAGTCGATAACGACCTCGCAATACTCCGCCGCCTCCTCCAGATAGGCGAAATGACCGGATCTGTCAAAAGTGCGGACGGTGCCGCTTGGCACACACTTGCTGAACTGGGCCAGCATCAGCGGCGCGGTGACCATATCGTCCTCGCCGTGCAGCAGCAGGGACGGCCGCGTGATGTCAGGCAGCAGAGACATCCTCGTCTCGTACGTGCCGGGGAGCAACGCAAGATGTGAGCGGCCGCGCTCCCACTGCTCCTCGGCGAACCCCGAGTCCTCCAGGATCTGGCTGAAGTCAGCAGCGCGAACGGGATTGTGGAAGAACAGCTCCATGTAATGCGGACCCAGTGCCTGGGCCGCCACGTAGGTCTCATCCGCTGCGGTCAGCCGGCCCGGCTTCGCCGCGAGCTCGCGGCACCGGTCGGCATCGGCACGCTGCCCCAATGCATCCAGCCTGCGGGCTACCTGAGGCAGCCGGTTCCTGTCGGTCAGGTCAGCGTCCCAGCATGGGCAGTCGAAGATCGCTGCCTGCACGGCCTCAGGATGGCTGGTGACGTACTGCAGCGCATAGCCGCCACCATCTGAGTGTCCGAGTATTGCCCAGGAGGCAATCTCCAGTTGCTCCCTGACGGCCTCAAAATCAGCGACCAGCAGCTCTGCAGTCAGCGCGGGCTTTGCAGGAAGCGGGTCTGAGCGCAGCGTGCCGCGCTGGTCGACGCCGATGATACGCAGTCGCCGTGCCAGCCTGTCGCCCTGAATCTGCATGAAGTCATAGCAGCTCTGTCCTGGGCCACCATGGATGAACAGCAATGCCGGGGCAGCAGGATCGCCGCGGTCATCCACAAATAGCCCAGTGCCATTGACGCTGACCAGCCCTGCAGCCACGCTGCCTACTCCGATCACGGGATGCCTATGGTCAGCTCTGCGGCTCGGCCAGTCCAGTCGCCCTCCCGGCCGCGCGAGTCACCAAAGTTCTCGAAAATCTGGGGGAAGCCGGAGCGAGCATAGTCTCGCCCATTGCCAACACCCGGCTTGGCGTCGTCCGAAGCGTTGGGATAACGCCGAAGGAGCGCTGTAGTGCGGCAGAGCGGTCCATACAACTGCTGAGCTGGGTTTTCGGTGAGCGCGCTTGACAGGATTCGAATCCGCGTCCGCTGCCTCTGAATAGAAGGCGCCCTCAGGATTTGCTGATGCCACGCTCCTGAGGGCGCCCGCAGTGCGTCTCCAGGCTTGCTAGAGAGCAGCCCCTGAAGGCGTCTGACGACTAGTGAACATCGCGAGCCTCCTTCCTGATACAGAGGACATATCTTGCCGCGGCGCGCCCATCGTAGGACGGCGCGCTGACATGCGGCAACGCATTTACCGGCGGCCAAGATCGGCTCGACGCCACTGACGCGCCGCAGACTGGCTTCGGTCTCGGCCGCGATGACCGGTGCCTCCCGGTCCGCCGGGGGCCATCGACTCGACGGTATGCGGCGATAGGAATTGTGGCGAGCAAAAGGCGGTTCATGATCGTTTACGGCGATACAGGGGGAGGACGCAGCGAGGAAGAAAGAGTCAGCGACCAGGAAAGACGGGGATTTTCAGGCTGGTAAGAAAAGTGACCGTCGTCGGGGCGCTAAAGGCCCAGCAAAGCGTCTCGACTGCGGGCGTTTACGGGCTCTGGGTGGCGGAGTCCAGCGCCCGTTCGGCCTCACCGAGACCGAGGTGCCACGGATAGCTGTCGATCAGGGTGCCACCGGTGCGGGGCAGGTGCGGCTGGAAGCCGCCCGGTCCGAGCAGGATCCGGACGCCTTCGGCCCGCAGGGACTCGACGCTGCGGCGGAACGGGGCACGGGCAGCGAGGGCGGCGTTGACCGGGCCGAAGGCAGTCCCGCGCGGGTTGGCGTCCGTGCCTACCTGGCGGGCGGTGCCGGCCGCCTCGGCGAGCATCTCCCGCGCGGTTCCGCGCTGGCCGTGCTGGGCTGCGGCGAGGACGCCGCGCAGCAGCAGCGAGCCGTACGCGGACTGCGACTCCGGTGCCGCGATCCCGGTCTCGCGGTCCAGTCGCGCGGCGTAGGTTGCTGTACCTGGCTGCTGTACGGGACGACAGCCACCATCAGATCCATAGTGATCTACGGCCAGGCCCTGCCTACCAAGCTGCATGGTGCTATCAGGGGAGCAGATCCCCTAGGACGTCGAGCATGGTTTCGACGGTTCCAATGGCGGCGTGGAGCCATCGTGGCAATCTTGGATGCCGCTGCGGGTACAGCCGCTCGATAACAGACGCCGAATCGGGCACGGTGTAGCCATTGCATCCGCAGCGTCGCCGCCCGTGGCCCCGCCCCGAGCACGAACCGGGCTGAAGGTGTGAATCGGCGTGATGGCCGCAGCGCGCGCAGGGCGCGGCCTCCCGTCCGCTGGCGTCGGGGAGTGGTCCCGGCCGCAAGCCCCTGTGGTAGTTGCCGCCTGACATACCAACTCTTAGTAGTAAACAGCTCTTGAGTGCTGTCCCGCTCCCAGCATCCTCTGCGCGCCGTGCCCAGCACAAGGTCACGGACACACGGCATGCTGCCTGGCCCTTACTGTCGATCGCACCAGTCCCAGATCTTTGTGACTAATCGGCGCTGGTTGCTGCACTTTCGTCGCGCACAGAGGTTCGCCGCGCATATAGGGCCTGACCCTCGCCGTCAGGCCCGCTGGGCTAGCAAGCCTCCGGCGCCCAAGGGTGGGTCCTGAAGATCGTTTCTACGGAGCGGTTGGAAACGATCTTCGGGTGCCCTTAACGCTAGGGGGCAGCCCGGACAATGTGCGGCGTCCGGCCCGCCGCAGTCTCGCGCCTTCTGGCGGGCGCGGCTGGAGTGCTGCGGTTGCATAGCCCGTCTGGGTGAGGGAGCCGGAAGTCCGGGCCCGGAAGTGGGCAAAAGTAACTATTGCCGCAAGGGTGATGACAGCGGGTAAATAGAAGTCACCCGGAGAGATACAGCGGTCGCTGACCGGAGCCAGATGCTGCAAGGGCGCGGCGCCATGGCACCCGCCGGGGGCACCTTTTCCCTGGACCCGATCACGTGGGATGGAAGCCGATGACCGGCGCACCGAGCCGCAGCACAACCCCAGCCCATCACATGAGGTTCTCCGTAACCTGTCCGCCTGGGGCGGCCGCGGTGCGGGCGCCGTCGGGCGTGCGGGCCGGGTGGTTATGCGAGTGGATGCTGGGCTGCGGGGTGCCGGGTTCGGCGCCGTGTTCGCGGTGGGGGAGTTCCGGGTCTTGTGGGGGTCGGTGGTGCTGTCGGCGACGGGGGACCGGCTCGCGCTGGTCGCGCTGGCGGTGCTGGTCTATGAGCGGACCCGGTCGCCGCTGCTGGCCGCGACCGCGTTCGCGGCCGGGTACCTGCCCTGGCTGATCGGCGGGCTGTTGCTGTCCCGGCTGGCGGACCGGCGGCCGCGGCGGGCGGTGATGGTGGGCTGCGATGGGGTCCGGGGGGTCCTGGTCGCGGTGATGACCGTGCCGGGTGTGCCGCTGGGGGTGCTGATCGGGCTGCTGTTCGCGGCGACGATGTTCTCCCCGCCGTTTGAGGCGGCCCGGTCTTCCCTGCTGCCTGATGTGCTCTCGGGGGAGCGGTATGCGCTGGGCGCGGCGGTGATCCAGACGACCTACCTGACCGCCGAGGTCGCCGGCGCGGCCGCCGGGGGAGTGGCTGTGGCGTTCCTGGGCGTGCGCACCGGGCTGATCCTCGACGCCGCGACGTTCGCTGCCTCGGGTCTGCTGGTGGGGCTGGGCACCCGGGCCCGCCCGGCCCCGGACCCCGGCACGGGCGGGCCGGTGTCGGCTCTGGCCGGGGCGGTGGCCGGGCTGCGGCTGGTGTTCGCCGACCGGCCGTTGCGGACCCTGACCGGGTTCGGGTGGCTGGTGGCTTTCTATGCCGTCCCGCAGGGCATCGCCGCCCCCTATGCGGCGCAGCTGGGCGGCGGCCCGGCCGCGGCCGGGCTGGTGCTGGCCTCCACCGCCGCGGCCACCGCGGCCGGCACCCCGCTGTTCGCCCGGTTCGTCCGCCCGCGCCGCCGCACCACCCTCATGGGGCCGATGGCCGTCCTGGCCTGCGCCACCTTGATCCCGGTCGCCTTCCGGCCCGGCCTGATCGTCTCACTGGTGATCTTCTCCGTCTCGGCCGCGTTCGGCTCCTACCAGATCGCCGCCAACACCGCGTTCGTCGCGCGGGTCCCCGCCGCCCACCGGGCGCAGGCGTTCGGGATCGCGGGCGCCGGGGTGATCATCGGGCAGGGCGCCGGGTTCATCGCCGCGGGCGCGGCCGCGGACCTGGTATCCCCCGCCACCGTCATTGCCGCCGCCGGGGCCCTTGGCGCCGTGACCGGCGC
>JBAPYC010000174.1:0-6416 GCA_049284535.1 Streptosporangiaceae bacterium | reverse complement strand
GTTCCAGATGAGCCTGTTCAAGATCCGGGCCTTCGCGGCGGGCAACGCGGCTAGCCTGCTCGGCTCGATCGCCCGGGGCGGGCTGCAGTTCATGCTAGTCATCTGGCTGGCAGGCATCTGGCTTCCGCTGCACGGCTACGATTTCGCGGACACCCCGCTGTGGGCCGGGATCTACATGCTGCCGCTCACCGCGGGCTTCCTCATCGCCGGGCCGATCTCGGGCACCTTGTCCGACCGGTACGGGCAGCGGCTGTTCGCCACCTCCGGCCTGCTGCTGGCCGCGCTCTGCTTCGTGGGGCTGATGCTGCTCCCGGTGAACTTCTCCTACTGGGTGTTCGCGTTGCTGATCTTCGGCAACGGGGTCGGCTCCGGGCTGTTCGCCTCGCCGAATACCTCCGCGATCATGAGCTCGGTGCCGGCCAGACACCGGGGTTCGGCCTCGGGCATGCGGTCCACCTTCCAGAACTCCGGCATGGCCCTGTCCATCGGCATCTTCTTCTCGCTGATGATCGCCGGGCTGGCCTCGACCCTGCCCCGCACGCTGACCAGCGGCCTGACCGCCCAGGGCGTGCCCGCCGCGGTGGCCACGCACGTCAGCCACCTGCCCCCGGTGAGCACGATGTTCGCCGCGCTGCTCGGCTACAACCCGATCCAGAACCTGCTGGCGCCGTCGCACGTGCTGGCGCACCTGCCGGCGCACAACGTCGCGGTGCTCACCGGCAGGCAGTTCTTCCCGCACCTGATCTCGGCGCCGTTCCACCACGGCCTGGTCATCGTGTTCACCGCGGCCGCGATCATGTCGGTGACCGGCGCACTGGTCTCGCTGCTGCGCGGCAAGCAGTTCTACTACGACGACAAGGTGCCGTCCGTAGACCGTTCGGCCGCCATGGTCCCGAACGGCCTTAGCCTTTCCTCCCCCGCGCCGGGAATGAGCGGCGCCACGCCAACCGCCCCGGCCAGGAGGGATAGCGAGAGCGCGCCCGGCGGGTAAAGTGGACGTGTGCCCCGCTATGAGTACCGCTGCCGCGCCTGCGGTGACACGTTCGAGCTGAACCGCCCGATGAACGAGTCGGCGGCGCCGTGCACCTGCCCGCAGGGCCATGACGACACGGTCAAGCTCCTGTCGACGGTGGCGGTTGGCGGCATCGCCTCGGGCCGTAGCCGCCCGGCTGGTTCCGGTGGCGGCTGCTGCGGCGGGGCCTGCGGCTGCGGCTGAGGGCCCGCGCCCGTTCCGCTCGTGCGTCAGATGGCGCACCGAACCTGCTTCGCCTGCCTCAGCCCGGCGTTCTCCCCGCTGCTTAGCTTGCCTCAAGGTTCGCTAAGCGGAGTACGGAGGCGAGCGAGATGGGTGCCATCCTGGCTGCACCGGCAGAAGCGACGGGGGGACGCCCCGGCTTGGATGCGGACCATCCCGGCCGCAGACCCACCGGTGACCCGCCCGGGCCGGGCTCCGCCCAGGACGTCATCGGCGAGATGGCCTGGCTGCTGCGTGGCGCGCGCGGAGGCATGTTCCTGGGCGGAAGCGTTCTGACCGGCATCACGATCGGCCTCGGTGTGGAGGCTGTGCTGTCCCCCGGCGTCATCCGGCCGGGCCTGCCCGGACTGGCGGGCGCGGCCGTGCTCGCCGTCCTGATCGGCTGCTGGCTCCGCGCCGCAGCCCTGCTCCTACTGGCCGGCCGGCCCGTCCTCGACCAGCTCAGCGCTCACCGCTGGCGGACCGGCGCCCCGCTCGATCCCCGGGTGCGCTGGCTGACGGTACCGCCGGCCGGGACGGGCGCCGCAGCCTGGGACTGGCCAAGCGTGAACCTGCTGCTCGGCGCGGTGCGCATCCGCTGCGAGCGGGTCCACCTGGCCGACACCTGGACGTTCGTCACCGCCGCCGCCTTCGGCGTCTGGACGGCCCTGATCTTCCTGTCCTTAGCGGCGGAAGTTCCGGAGTACGCGTGTCACCTCAGTGTTTGTCAATTCCCGCGGGATGGCTCATCGTTGATGGCAGTGTCGGCTATATCCCGCTTGCCGACCTGTGAGGCATTACGGCGGCGGCGTGAGCATGCACGGGAACAACCCGAAAGGGTTCTGGAATCTGCTCAGCGGCACGGAGCAGACCGCCCTGGCCGGGCTCGCGTCAGCCCGGGATTTCCGGCCCGGCGCCACCATGTGCCACGAAGGAGAGCCCGCCACCCACCTGTATGTCCTGGTCAGCGGCTGGGTCAAGATCCTGTCGGTCACCAGCGAAGGCCAGGAACGGGTGCATGCGCTGCGCGGCAACGGGGACGTCGTCGGCGAGATGGCCGGCGAGATCTCCGGGGAGATGGCCGGCCACCGGACCGCGACCTTGCAGGCCGTCGGCCCGGTGCACGCGCTGATCGTGCGGTACGACCGGTTCAACGCGTTCCTGGATGGCAATCCGCACGCCGCCCGTGCCTACCGCAGGGCGATCACGCAGCGCCTGCGGGACACGGTCACTCAGCTCAGCAGGCAGTCGGTGACCAGCGGAGCGCAGCGGCTCGCCTTGCACCTGCTGGAGCTGGCCGAACGTCACGGGACCGAGGCGGACGGCGTCGTCGACGTGGTCATGCCGCTATCCCAGGAGGAACTAGCCAGCCTGGCCGGAGCCTCCCGGGCCACGGTCACGCGGGCATTCGGGAACTGGCGCAAGCGGGGCATTGTCCGGACCGCCCCCAAGCACGTCACCATCACCGACCTGGCCAGCCTGCGGCAGATCGCCGACTACCGGGAGTAGCCCGGGCGCACGGGCCTCAGCCCAGCCGGGCGGCGGTGGCCCGGGCCCACCGGCTGGTGCAGACCAGCCCGAGCAGCAGCACGGCGTACCCGCAGCCCGCCAGGATCCACCAGCCGGCGTGCGCGGCCTGGACGAAGCCCGTCTGCATCGACCCGCGCATGCTCGCGGCCAGGACCGAGCCGACGATGGCGACCCCCAGGGACTGCCCCAGCTGCCGGCTGGATGAGTTCATCCCCGAGGCCATGCCCGCCTGCGTCTTGGGCACCCCCGACATGACCCCGTTGGTGATCGGCGAGCTGACCATCCCGGTCCCCACGCCGAACAGCCCGTAGGTGGCGATCAGGTACCCGTGGTCGGTCGTGCCGGTCAGCCGGGACAGCGCCGCGCTGGCGATCGTCAGGGCCGCGCCCGCGATGACCAGGGGAATTCGCGGTCCCCGGCTGGCTACCATGCGGCCGGCCAGCGGCGCGCACAGCGCCATCACCACCGGCATGGGCAAGATGGTCAGGCCAGCCTGCAGCGCGGACAGGCCGCGCACGTCCTGCAGGTACAAGGTGGACAGGAACAGGAACCCGGCCATCGCGGCGATCGCGCAGACCGCGCTGAGGTTGGCGCCCGCGAACGGCACGCTGCGGAAGAACCGCAGGTCGATCATGGGCTCGGCGTGGCGCGGCTCGTAGGCGAGCAGGACCGCCAGCGCGGCCACCGCGAGCAGGAAGAAGCCGCCTATCTCCGGCGAGAGCCAGCCGTGCGACGGGCCCTCGATGATCGCGTAGGCCAGCGCCCCCAGCATGACAATGACCAGGATCTGGCCGACCGGGTCGGCCCGGCGTGCCCGCGGGGCCCGGGAGTCGGGCACGAACAGCGCGGTCAGCGAGATAGCGGCCAGGCCGACCGGGATGTTGGCCCAGAAGATGCCCTGCCAGCCCACGGTGCCGACCAGAACGCCGCCGATGACTGGCCCGAGCGCCATGGACAGGCCGAAGACGCCGTCCCAGACGCCGATGGCCCGGGCGCGCTCGGCCCGGCCAGTGAACGTGTTGGTGATGATGCCGAGCGCCGCCGGGTTGAGCATCGAGCCGCCGACACCCTGCAGGATCCGGAAGGCGATCAGAGCGCCGAGGCTGGGTGCCAGGCTGCACAGCCAGGAGCCCAGGGTGAACAGCGACAGCCCGATCTGGAAGACGGTCCGGCGGCCGATCCGGTCGGCCAGCGCGCCGGAGAACATCAGCAGGGCCGCCAGCACGATCGTGTAAGAGGCGACCGTCCACTGCAGGCCGGACACGCCCGCATGCAGGTCATGCCCGATGGCCGGGAGCCCCACATTCACGATCGTGTTGTCCAGGCCCACCATGAACAGGCTCATGCAGCAGACGGCGAGCATCAGGGCCCGGCGGCCGGGGGTCCCGGCTAGCGGTTCGGCGGTGCCCCGCCGCGGAGCGATGGCGGGCCGCGCAGCGGCAGCCGGTCGCGGAGCGGAGACCGCCACCTGGCCGGGCAGGCGCATAGGTAGCCGATCGGGTACGTTGAGTGACGACCGGTGGGTGTGCCGTAGTGGTGCCTGCATCGAAACCCCTCGGCTTCTACTCGCCGCGGACGAGTACCGTCTCCTTGTTATGCGCCCGGCGCCGCGACGCGATCCGGGCTCGTCGTTTCCGGGCCTGACCACGTGACCGGCAGCTTGTCGACCCCGTAGATGCCCTCCACCCCGCCCAGCTGCGCGGGTCCATCGAGGGTCAGGCCGCGGGTACGCGGCGCCAGAAACGCCAGCGCCTCTTCCAGCTCAGCCCGGGCCAGGTTGGCGCCCAGGCAGTAGTGCGTCCCCGCGCCGAACGTCAGCCGCCTGGTCTCGCGCGGCACGGTGATGTCGAAGCGCTCACCGTCGTCGCCTTCCCGGTTGGCGCGTTCCGCGCATACCGCCACGATCGTGCCCGGCGGGAAGATCACGTCCCGGTGCTCAACCTGCTCCAGGCAGATCCGGGCGGTGAACGGCGTGACGGGCTCGAACCGGAGTACCTCGTCGACAGCGCGCGGGATCAGGCCGGGGTTACGGGCGAGCAGATCCCACTGGCCGGGATGCTCGGCGAAAAGCCGTATCGCGTGCGCGAGCTGGCCCGCGGTGGTGTCGATGCCCCCGGCGAGCAGGTTGGCGACCAGCTGCACGCACTCGGGCCCAGACAGCCGGTCCGCCTGATCCCGGGCGGCGAGCAGCTCGCTGATCAGGTCGTCAGCCGGGGCGGCCCGGCGGGCCGCGAGCAGCTGGGTCACGTAGTCCTGGACCTCGGTGACGGCCTGCTCGATCTCGGCCTGGCTCGTGCCCAGCGCCCTGATGTCGAACTGCCGCTGGACCCAGGTCGACCACGTATGCAGCCGCCCGGCGTCCTCGTGCGGAGCACCGAGGACCGTCGCGATGACCAGTGCCGGATACGGCCGGGCCACGGCGGCCACGAAGTCGCAGCGGCCGAAGGCGGCCGCGCTGGTCCACAATTGCTCCAGGAAATCCCGCATGACCGGCCGCCAGCGGTCCGCCGCACGCGGCGAGAAGGACGGCCCTACCAGCGCCCGCAGCCGCCGGTGCTGCTCCCCCGACAGGTTCAGGATGTTGGCGTCGATGTGTTCGGCCAGCGGCCCGGCGGTCACGCCGAAGAACTCGGCGAGCTGCCGGCCCGGGAAAGCAGTCCGGCGCGACCGCAGGAAGAATTCGCCGGAGTCATGGTCCAATACCAGATAGGCCAGCGGTGACTTGGCCAGCCATCCTCGCTGACGGGTCCCGGCGAGCTGCTGGTGGTAGCGATCCGCCGAGAAATCCGCTGCCGTGTAGTCGAACACCGGCAGGTCAAGTTCGGACACAAGGTTCATAACAGATATGACGGTACACGGATGCAGCTTGTAGTCAAGTGGTTACGTTTAGCACTTCACTGCCGTTTCACCCTGCACGGCGGTCGTCTGCGGTCTAGATTTGCTAGCGGAGCGTGCTGAGATTCCAGATAGCTACGTGCCGAGGGGGGGACACATGAGCCGCAGACTGCTACAGCTGGTCATACCGGTGACTCCGGAACGGAGGATGTTCCGGCTGCATGACCCGTCAGTCGACCCGGATACGCCCGGCGGTCCGCTGCCCCCGGTGGGCGCGCTGATCAGCACGAACCGGGAGCAGCTGTGGGTCGGCAGCCTGCAGGAGGACATCGACGTCCGGCTCGTGCTCGAGGAATGGGACGAGGCGCCGCCGCCGTGCGGCGATGTCTGGGACGAAGAGGCCAAGGGCACCATCTACCTGCGCGGGCAGCTGAGCATCAGCATGGGCCTGGCCGGGACCGCGGTCCGCGGCCTGCGTCTTGGCGGCGGCGTCGGCGACTATTCGGCACGTGTGTACGCCAGCAACCGCGACCAGGTGACGCGCCGTTACGCTCAGCTCTTCGATCGCCACCGCAATCCGCTCAGCGATGAGTTCCAGCAGGAGAAGAAGACGCTCGAAGGCCTCGAGCGCTACCTCATCCAGCTGTGGCGGGAGTCCTTAGGGCAGAACGGTTACGGCCGGGCCGACTACGGGCCAGCCGTCGGCGACGTAGCCTGACCCGCGGAATCCTGGGTTCCGCCGGTGGCGCTGATGCCCGCCGCAGGCGTGGCGGCCTTGGCGGCAGACGTGGCGGCGCCGGCGGGCTTGGCGCTCGCC
>JBAPYC010000173.1:0-16686 GCA_049284535.1 Streptosporangiaceae bacterium | reverse complement strand
GCAGCGGCTGCACCGACCCGGGCTGCCCCGGACCACGGCGACCCACCTCAGCAGAGCTGGCCGCCGCCATAGCCGCGGTCTGCCCCAGGCCCGCAATATGCTCCGCCGCGGCGGCTTCCTCCGCCGCCACCTGCTCAGCCTCGGCGATGACGTCTTCCGCCTCGCCGGGGTCGGTGAACTCGTCCTCGAACTCCAGCGGCTCGTCGTCCGCGCTGGCCGCACACCGTGCTAGCCAGTCTTCCTCGGTCATCCAGTCCGGCGTGGGGACGGGGTCGTCGTCCCACCCGGAGGGGCTGAGGGCCGGTTCGGGAGGCATCCACCCACCCCCGTTCGGAAGTGTGATCTTGTATAGAACAGTATAGCGAACTTTCTAGGCTTATGCATCTCTCCTTAGAATTTACTAGTGCGTGTCGGGATCGGTGACCCGGGCCATGAAGAGTGGCTCCCCGGTGTCGCGGGCGGTCACCACTATGAGGTAGGGCCGGTCGAACGTGACCATCGGGCTCATGGCCTCGGCGGCGGAAGGGACCACGCCGACCGCGGTCGCGGCGCTGGCCACCGTACCCTTCTCCCCCACCTGGAGGGTGGCCGCGTGCCGGACCAGGCCGATGTAGTCCGCCTGCAGTGACAGGCCGGTGAAGTCCGCCGCCGGGGTGAACGCGACACCCATGCCGAGGTGACTGAGGAGGTCGTTCATGCTCGTATTGCCGCTGAGGTTCACCCGTGGCAGCGAGACGCTGCGGGTGACGTCGCTCGGGTGATCCGACGCTAGCGCGGTGGACATCTTGCTGAGCGCCGGGGCGGCGGGCAGCGTGCAGCCGCGATCCCCGGCGGGCGGCAGCAGCGCCATCATGGCCAGCTGGCCGCCGCGGTACGGCAGCCAGACTGCGGTCCAGCCGCCGGCGCTAACCGCACGGTAGCTGCCGCCGTTCATGAACTGCACGCTGACGCTTCGCCCGGCCGAGGTGGTGAACGGGCCTGGGCCGGTCTGGCTAGCCTGGAACGGCGTCGCCCAGGCCGCGTCCAGGTAGAGCGCGTCGGTCAGCACCCAGCCGATGTCCCGCAGCGAGCCGGGCGCCAGCAGCTGCGGGATGTGCCCGCGGGTCGCGGCCGAGATGGCTTGGTCGATCTGCTGGATGACCTGGTCCGGGTGGCTGAGCAGCGGGACCCGGGCGACGCCGGCGCCATAGCCGGTGGCCACGGCGTTCAGGTAGCTGGGCGAGGTGCGCAGCGTCGGATCGGCCCAGACCTGGTCGCTGGACTGCACCCTCACCCCGGGGCCGGCCAGGGCGCGCAGCGCCGCCGACCGGGCCTGCAGGCCGGCCTCACGCGAGGACTGGCTGGCCGCGGGCAGGTGCAGCGTGGCGGCCATCGCCCGGGCGGTACCGCCGCGGGCGCCGAGGTAGGCCATGCCGAGGCCGCTGGCCAGGCTGGACGGTGAGAGGACCAGGTTGGCCTGTGGGTCGGCCCGGCACCAGGCGCCGAGCAGGTCCAGTCCGAACGCGGTGTCGGCCGCGGCGTACGGACGCGGGTTGGCCGCTGGCTCCTGGAATGCCACCCCGTGCGCCATGACCGGCGGCGGCGCCGACCCGCCGCAGCCCGCGATCAGCGTGGCGGCCAGCACGGATGCCAGCGCGGCCCCGGCGGCAGTCCGCAGGTGGTTCCTCATGGGCATCAGACGGCGGGCGGCTGCCCCGTGGTTTCGCGACCGCGATAACACTGCCATCACGTTGCCGTCACGGACTTGAGATCATCGCCCCATGGACGATGGGACCATGACGTGGGCCGAGGTCGCGGCCCGGCTGTCGGCGGCGCGCAGCTACTGGCTAGGCAGTACCGGCCCGTCCGGCGCCCCGCACGCCGCACCGGTCTGGGGGGTGGTGACTGGAGAGACCCTCCACCTGTACAGCGAGCGGAGCACCGTGAAGGCGCGCAACATCGCGGCCAATCCCCGGGTGGTCGTTCACCTGGAAAGCGCCGAGGACGTTCTGATCGTGCACGGGCTCGCCGAGGACCTGAGGACCCCGGTGGCCTGGCTGAACTAAGCCGGCAATCCTGGTCTTTTTAGTCAGGATTAGGCTAGCGTTGAGTGGATACGATCTCGCCGACGCGCAATCTGATCATTTCTCCAGGGGAGGAACCATGAGCAGCACCGATGCTTACGTGGCCCATTCCGAGCAGTACGCCGCCAGCTTCGACAAGGCCGACCTGCCGCTGCCGCCCGCCAAGGGCACCGCAGTGGTGGCCTGCATGGACGCCCGGCTCAACGTGTACGGCGTCCTCGGGCTGTCCGAGGGCGACTCGCACGTCATCCGCAACGCCGGCGGGGTGGTGACCGACGACGTCATCCGGTCCCTCACCATCTCCCAGCGGCTGCTCGGCACCACCGAGATCGTTCTCATCCACCACACCGGCTGCGGCATGCTCACCTTCCACGACGACGACGTGAAGGCCCAGATCGAGGCGGACACCGGCATCCGGCCGTCGTTCGCCCTGGAGGCCTTCCCCGACCTCGACGACGACGTCCGCCAGTCCATCGCCCGGGTCAAGGCCAGCCCCTTTATCCCGAACAAGCACTCCGTCCGCGGTTTCGTCTATGAGGTGGAGACCGGCAAGCTCCGCGAGGTCAAGGCCTGACCGGGTTCTGATTCTGCCGCACAGTCGTCCCGGCCGCGGCTAGAGCTGATCCGGCTGTCTCAGCCTGGGACGGGGCTGGACCGGGCGGCCCGCGGCGATGAGACTGAGGGGACAGCGGCTCGCGGGTGGCTGGGAGCTCGCCCCGGGCCGGCCACTTCGTTGCCGGAGGTGACCGCGATGGCGCGGCGGGATGTCGAGTTCAACGCCGAGGACGGCGTGACCTTGCGCGGCTGGTTCTACCCGGCCGAGGGAGCTACCGCGAATGAGGCCCCGGCCGTAGTCATGGCGCACGGCTTCTCCGCGGTCAAGGAGATGTACCTGGACGCCTTCGCGGAGGTCTTCGCCGCTGCGGGGCTGAACGCGCTGGTGTTCGACAACCGCTGCTTTGGCGCCAGCGACGGCGAGCCGCGCCAGGAGATCGATCCCTGGGCCCAGGTACGCGACTACCGCACCGCGATTACCTACGCGAGCACGCTGCCCGAGGTGGACGCCGACCGGATCGGGATCTGGGGCAGCAGTTACTCCGGCGGTCACGTGCTGGTGGTGGCGGCGATCGACCGGCGGGTCAAGGCCGTGGTCAGCCAGGTTCCGCTCATCTCGGGGCACGACAACCTGCGCGCGCTGGTCCGGGCCGACTTTATCGCCGGGTTCCGGCAGATGTTCGACGCCGACCGGCTGGCCAGGTTCCAGGGCCAGCCACCCGTCATGGTGCCGGTGGTGGACAAGGACCCGCTGGCCGCGTCGGCGCTCCCGACGCCGGACTCGTGGGAGTGGTTCTCCGAGACCGGGAACACCCGCGCGCCCGCCTGGAAGAACGAGGTGACGCTGCGCAGCGTGGAGATGTTCACCGAGTACGAGCCGGGCACCTACCTGCCCTGGATCAGCCCCACGCCGCTGCTCATGCTGGTCGCGGTGGGCGACCACCTAGTACCGTCCGAGCTGGCCATTGCGGCTTTCGACACGGCCCATCAGCCCAAGGAGCTGATCATCTTGCCGGGCGGGCACTTCGAGGCCTACACCAAGAGCTTCCAGGTCTCCAGCGGTCCGGCCCGAGACTGGTTCGTGCGGCACCTTTCCGGCTGACGAACGGCAGGGCCGGGATCAGCCGGCCTCGTCATAGCGGACCGCGGTGGAGTAGCGCGGGTCGTCGTGCCGGGCCCAGTAGGCGTCGCGCAGCTGGCATGTCCGCGGGCCGGGCTTGCCGCTGCCGACCGGCTGGCCGTCGACGACCGTGACCGGCATGATACCCCCGGCCGTGGAGGTGGCCAGGACCTCCTCGGCCCGGGCCAGGTCATCCGCTGTCAGCCGGCCTTCCTCCACGGGCTGGCCAGCCTCGCGGGCCAGCTCGATTACCGAGAGCCGGGTGATGCCGCGCAGGGTGCCGCTTGCCGGGGTCAGCCAGCGTCCGCCGGTGTAGGCGAACACGTTGAACCCGGGTCCCTCGGTGACCGCCCCAGAGTAGTCCCGCAGCACGACCATCTCGGCACCGTGGTCGTAGGCGTCCAGCAGGGCCAGGTCCAGGTCGAGCCAGTGGTAGTTCTTGACCGCCGGGTCGACGCTCTGCGGCGGGATGCGCACGATGTCGCTGACCCGCAGGCTGGCGCCCACCTCCTGCCGTTCGGGGCTGCTGATCCAGATGAACGGCACGGCGAAGCAGTAGAACCTGTTCCGCGCGGTGCGCAGGTCCCGGCTGCCCGGCGCCATCCGGCCCCGGGTGCAGGTCATCGACACGTACGCGTCCCGCAGGCCGGCCCGGCTGACACAGCCATGCAGGACGTCCTCGATCCCGGCCCGGTCCCGGCCGGGATCCAGGCGCAGCCGAGCGCAGCTGGCCGCGAACCGGTCCAGGTGGGCATCCAGCCGGTAGAACCGGCCGCGCCAGACGTGGACCACGTCGTAGGTGCAGTCCGAGCGGGTGACGCCCAGGTCCAGCACGGAGATCCTGGCGTCCTCGACGGGGCAGTACTCCCCGTCGATCCAGGCCGCTCCGGCCGCCCAGGGCGCCGGCGCCGCGGTCGCCTCGTCGCCTGCTGTCATCGGCTCTCCCGTCCGGAGGCCAGGTCGTAGGCCTCCTCGAAGCTCAGGGCCACGCCCCGGGCGAAATCATGCCCGGCTGCTTCCGCGCCGAGGTGTTCCCGCGCCTGGTTCAGGCTTTCCTCCCGGTACGCGGCTTCGGGATCCTGCCAGGCTTCCCCGTTCTGGTCCAGGAAGGCCTGGGCGGCGCCATGCAGGAGCACCGCCCGGGACCAGTCCCCCGCGTCCGTGGCCAGGCAGGCCAACCCGAGGCAGGCATAGGCGTGCCCGGTCCGGAACCCGTTGTGGCGGCTCAGCGTGAACGCCTGGCCGAACCAGAAGCGGGCGCCATCCGTGTCGCCGTCGTGCCGGCGGACCCAGCCCAGGTTTATGGCGATCGCATAGTTCTTCTCGCCAGTCTCCTCGGTGGCGTGCTGCGCCTGTTCCAGATGCCCGCGGGCGGCCGGGAAATCCCCGGCACGCAGGGCGTGCACCGCGGCGTTGTTGTGCAGGATGCAGCGGAACATGACGTCACCGGAGCGTTCGGTGGCCGCGATGGCCTCGGCGTACAGCGCCTCGGCACGAGCTGGATCGATAAGGTCGCCGCACAGCAGGTAAGCCGACAGGCTCTCGGCCAGCGTCACATCGTCGCCCAGCGGCCGGGCCCGCTCGACCGCTTCGGCCCCGTAGCGCTCCCCCTCCTCGGGATGGCCGGCGAAATAACAACTGGTGCACAGGACCGACAGCGCCACGATGAGCAGCTTGTCGGAGTCCAGCTGCCGGGCCAGTTCCAGGGCCTGCCCGCCGAGCCGTAGCGATGTCGCCCTATCGACAGTGCCGGCCGACAGTGCGGCGAAGCTCAGCACGCGGGTAAATAGCGGCAGGTCGGCCCGGGCCTCAGGACGTTCCAGCACCGGCATGAGCAGCGCAAAGCCCTCCTCGGCCCGTTCCCGCGCCATCCAGTACCGGTCCAGGGCCACGGCGAAGCGCAGGACATAAACGGTCCCGCCGTCGGTGTGGGCGGCGTGCCAGAAGGCTTGGCGCAAGTTGGCCCGGTCGGCGTCTAGCCGGCCGAACCAGCGGGGCTGCTCGGATCCGGTCAGATGCGGAGCCGCGGCCTCGGCCACGGTCAGGAAATGCCGCAGGTGAGCCGCGGCGAGGACGGCGGCCCCGTCGCCGCCGGTCTCTGCGTCACCAGTCTTTGTTTCACCGGTCTCGGCCAGCCGTTCGGCAGCGAACTGGCGGATGGTCTCCAGCAGCCGGTAGCGCAGGGCGTCCCCAGTGGGTTCGGCCACGACCAGGCTCTTGTCGACCAGCGCGCCGATGAGGTCGGCGACGTCGAACGCATCGATGTCACCGAAACCGCAGACCGCCTCGGCGGCATCCAGGTCGAAGGTGTCGGCGAACACCGACAGCCGGCGCAGCAGCGCCTGCTCGGTCTCGTTGAGCAGCGAGTAGGACCAGTCGACGGTGGCCCGCAGCGTCTGCTGCCGCTCCAGGGCGGCCCGGCTCCCGCCGGTAAGCAGGCGGAAGCGCTGGTCCAGCCGGTCGGCCAGACCGCGCAGGGACAGCGAGCGCAACCGGGCGACGGCGAGCTCGATGGCTAGCGGCAGCCCGTCCAGCCGACGGCAGACCGACACGATGAGCGGGATCGTCTCGGCCTCCACGGGCACACTGGTGCCCTGCGCGCGGGCCCGGTCGACGAACAGCGCGACCGCATCCGATGCGAGGATCGGGCCGTCCCCGGCCACAGGGTCGTCCGCGGCCGGGGGAAGCGACAACGGCGGTACCCGGTAGATGGCCTCCCCGGCGATGCCCAGTGGCTCCCGGCTGGTGGTGATCAGGTGTACTCGCGGGCAGCGCCGCAGGATGGCGTCGGTGGTCTTAGCGCAAGCGTCGATCAGGTGCTCGCAGTTGTCCAGCACAATCAGCAGGTCCTGGGGTTCGAGCGCGTCGAGCAGGCTCTCCAGAACTGGCCGCCCCTGGTGGCCGGCGATGCCAAGCGTTTCGGAGATGGCCAGCGGCACGGTGTCGCCGTCGCTGACCGCAGCCAGTTCCACCAGCCAAACGCCGTCACCGCTGCCGTCGAGCAACTCGGCGGCCGCCTGCAGGCTCAGCCGGGTCTTCCCCGTCCCGCCGGCTCCGGAGAGCGTGACCAGGCGGGAAGTCCGGACCAGGGCGCGAACCTCGGCCAGTTCCTGCTTGCGCCCAATGAAGGTGGCCAGCTGGACGGGCAGGTTGTTGGCGAAGGCCGGGTTGCCGAGCGAGCGCAGTGGCGGGAAGTCGGCCCGCAGGCCCGCGGCCACCAGCTGGAAGATGCTCTCCGGGCGTCCCAGGTCCTTGAGCCGGTGGCTGCCCAGGTCCAGGAGCGAGGCCCCGGGCGGCAGCGAGTCGCGGACCAGGGACGCCGCGGTCTCCGACAGCAGGGCCTGGCCGCCGTAGCCCACGGCGGCGACCCGGGCCGCGCGGTGGACGTCCAGGCCGACCAGACCGCTGGCGGTGCGGGACGCCTCGCCGGTGTGCGCGCCCATCCGCACCCGGAGCTGCTCTCCGGCGGGCCAGTCAAAGCCGGCAAAGGCCTGCTGCATGTCCAGCACCGCGGCCACGCAGGCGCTGGGCGAGGAGAACACGGCGAAGAACCCGTCGCCGGGAGTATCCACCTCCTGGCCACCGTAGGTGTCCAGGGCGGCCCGGATCAGTCCCCGATACCCGGCAAGTACCTGCGTGTAGAGTCCTTCTCCCAAGCGACGGAGCAGAGCCGTCGAGCCTTCGACATCGGCGAAGAGGAACGTGAAAGTCTCCACGGACAAAGCCTAGGTGGCGATCCCGTTTTAACACGTCCCGGCCGAACGTGGCGCGGATGCAGGCTGCTGGCTCGGCGCTTTGTAGTTGATGTCCTCATCGTGCCTGGTCCCCCACGCGGCGTCATACATCGCGAACAGGACGGTGACCGGAATCGTCTCACCGGCGGCGACAGCTCGGTGAACGTGGTGGCCATCGGGACTGGCGCTTCCTCCCTCATAGGGGCCGTGATCGGTCGCGCGTCTGCACCTCCGGCGCTCAGCCGAGGCGGGACAACTTGTCGGGGTTGGTGACGACGTATATGCCGCGTACCTGGTCCCCGTCGGGGATGAGGTCGAGGGATAGGAGCATGTAGGGGGTGCTGCCCGAGAGCAGCAGTGCTGCGGGTTCGCCGTTGACGCGGCGGTAGCGGATGCTGAGATCGGGGATGGGATGCCGGAAGGCGTCGCCGATGATGAGGCGGGCGACCTTGTCCCGGCCGTGTACCGGATGAGTGCCCGCAGCGCGTGCCATGCCGCCGCCATCGGCCCAGACGGTCACGTCCGGCGCCAGGGCCTGCATGAGGGCATTGAGGTCACCCCCCATGACCGCGGCGAGGAACAGTTTGGTGACCCGCTGGCGAACCTGCGGATCGGTCCGGTAGCGGGGACGCCGGGCTTGCACGTGCTCGCGGGCGCGGCGGGCGAGCTGGCGGATCGCCGACGGGCTGCGGTCCAGGATGCCGGCGATCTCGGTGTGCGCATAGCCGAACACTTCATGCAGCACGAATACCGCACGTTCCAGCGGGGTGAGGGTTTCCAGCACCACCAGCAGCGCTATGGACACTGATTCGGCGCGCACTACTGTCTCGGCGCTGTCGCCCGCCTGCTCCTCGGTGATCAGCGGCTCGGGTAGCCAGGGGCCGGTGTAGTCTTCCCGGCGGCGGCTGATGCTCGCCTGACGGGCCAGCGCGCGGTTGACCGCGATCCGCACCAGGTATGCGCGCGGGCTGGTGATCTGCTCACCGGAGGCCGCCTGCGTCCGGGCCACCCATGCCAGCCAGGTTTCCTGCAGCACGTCCTCGGTGTCGGCGACGCTGCCCAGCATGTTGTAGACGATGGAGAACAGCAGCTTGCGGTGACCGGTGAAGACCTGCGTCGCGTCTTCCCCCGGTTCTTCGGCTGGGATTCCGGACATCGCGCATTCCTCCTCAGGCCGCGGGCGCGGCTTCCAGAGCGCAGAGGATCACCAGCCTTGAGGTGTGACATCGGCAGGCGGTGTCACACTCCGGGCCGCTAGGTGCTCTCAGGATGCAAAGGCTCCAGCGAAGGCAGGAAACAATGACGAAGAAGAGCGCCTCCGAGAGTGCCGGCAGTGCAGGCCGCATAGCGCCGGGCGACATCATCACGTCCCGCGAACTGGCGACCATCCAGTCGGAGCGTATCCTTCTGCCGGCTCCCGGCATGCTTACCCACCTGCAGTTCCGGCGCTACGCCGGCTGTCCCATCTGCAACCTTCACCTGCACTCGATGGCCCGCCGCCACGATGAAATCGTCGCCGCGGGTATCCAGGAGATCGTAGTGTTTCACTCCGCCGCCGAGGACATGCTGCCCTACCAGGGCCAGCTTCCCTTTGCCGCGGTCGCCGATCCCGGCAGGAAGCTATACGGCGAATTTGGCGTGACCGTCTCACCGCGGGCGGTGCTGCACCCGAAGGCCTGGACCTCACCGCTGAATCCGCGGGTCTACCCGATCATCGTGCGTGGTATCCGGGCCGGCGGCTCGCCTGCCCCCCGGCACGGGGACACCGCCCTCGGCCTGCCCGCGGACTTCCTCATCGAACCAGACGGACGGCTTCGGGCCGCCAGATACGGCCGGCACGCCAGCGACCACTGGTCCGTCGACGAGCTACTTCAGCTCGCACGCACCCCCGCGGCAGGCCATCACCCCGTATCGCGCAACGCCTGAGCCCTGTCCGGCGCCCTTCCTCGCCTCGGCTTCCTTAGCGGTGGCGAAGGTCAGGGTCGTCTGCAGCTTGCCGAACCTGTCGCGGTAGGTCGAAAGAAAGCGTCCGTTGCGGTTCCTAGCCAATTGATGGCCTTCCCGCACCGGCTAAATCTGTCATACAGCAAGGCTAATCTTAGCTGGCAGTGTTCGGAAAACTCCTGCTACCAGCAGCTTCCTGACCAGGCTATGCGACAAACTTAGTCGGCGGAAAGGAGAATTCAAGGTGGACGTGCCGGCCGGCAGGGGCACCGGCACAATGAAGGGTCATGGCATTGATCAGGAATCCCTTTTTCGCCTGGTACTTCACCCGGTTCGGCGGGCGCCTGGAGAAGCGGGGCAACGCCGAGCTGCGGCGGGAGATGCTCGCCGGGCTGTCCGGTCGCGTCATGGAGGTCGGCCCTGGCAGCGGCCTGAACTTCCCGCACTATCCCGCCTCCGTGACCGAACTCGTGGCAGTGGAGCCCGAGCCCTCCCTGCGGGAGCGGGCGGCCAGGGCCGGCGCGGGCGCGCCTGTCCCGGTGCGCGTCGTGGACGGCACCGCCGCCGACCTGCCTGCGGCGGACGGTGAGTTCGACGCGGTGGTCATCTCCGGGCTGCTGTGCTCGGTGGCCGACGTCCCGGCGGCGCTGGCCGAGTTCCGCCGCGTGCTGCGACCCGGCGGCGAGCTCCGCTTCTACGAGCACGTGCTGAGCCGCGACCGGGTCTTCGCCGTGGCCCAGCGCACCGCCGACCTGATCTGGCCGCGCCTGATGGGCGGGTGCCATGTGCAGCGGCAGACCCGAGCCGCGATCAGCCAGGCCTTCGACATCCAGGCGTGCCGCGGCTTCCGCTTCCCACCCTCAACGCTCTCCCCAGCCGCGCCCCGGATCCTTGGTGTCGCCCGGAAAGCGGGCGTTCGCAGTAATTAGGGATGGACGCGACCCGCCGCAACGGCCAGATGTGCAAGGGTTCAGCCACGGGGGCAGAATAACCTTCGCTGGGAAAGGGGTGAGAGCCATGCAGCCAGGGGAATGGCCCCAATGGCGGCCACTGAAGCGCCATGACAGCCATCTGGCCGAGGAAATGGTCGACCGGGCCGCCGAACTGGCCCGGGATTCCCATGCCCGGACCCGGCATGCGGTGGTGGTGGTCAAGGGCGGCAGCATGCTGGCCTGGGGCACTAACGGGGTGCCGTTCCCCGGGGAGGACCACTGCTACTGCAAGGTCAGCGAGACGGGTGACCACGATATGTGCCGGACCCACGCCGAGCAGCGGGCCATCCAGGTAGCCCGCGAGGGTGACGGCTGGCGGATGCTGGCCGGCGCCAAGCTGATCTACGTCCGGCTGGAGGAAAACGACTCGGTCCGGCTCGAGGAGCCGCACTACTGCGCCCGCTGCAGCCGGCTGGCGCTGTCCCTGGGCGTGGCCGAGTGGATCTTCGGCCTGAAGGAGGGTCTGGCCGGCTGCAGCGCGGTCGACTACGACCGGATCGCGCAGACCAAGTGGTCGCAGTAGCCGGCCGCTAAGCCCTCGTCGGCGGCCAGGGCGGCCAGGATTTTCTCCAGCACCTGCCCGAACGCCGTGGCCTGCCCGGCATCCAGCGGGTCGAAGACCAGCTGCCGTACGGTACCCACGTGTACTGGCGCGGCGAATTCGATCGCCGCCCGGCCCGCCGGGGTGAGGACCACCAGCGCGCCACGCGCGTCGCCCGGGCAGTCCTCGCGGGCGACGAAGCCACGCCGGTTCATCCGGGTCAGCAGGTGTGAGAGCCTGCTCTGCTCCCAGTTCAGATCCTGGCCGAGCTGCACCGGGCGGACCTTGCCGCCGGGTGCTTCGGTCAGCTGGACCAGCACCTCGTACTCGGGCAGCGAGAGCCCGGAATCGGCCTGCAGCTGCCGGTTCAGCCGGGCCCGCAGCTGCGTCCCCGCCTGCATGTAGGCACGCCAGGTCCGCTGCTCGTCCGCGGTCAGCCACGGCCCCGTCTCCGCGGTCATGGTCCTATGATACCCGGAATTAATGACATGTCATGAATGTTAGTCCGTCCATGACACGTCAACTACTTACGAAGACCGCCGACACCGGGGTCCCCGTGCACCCCTTGCTGGCCGAGCGCTGGAGCCCGCGGGGATTCGACCGCACGCACCAGATCAGCGAGGAGAGCCTGGCCGCGGTGCTCGAGGCGGCCCGCTGGGCACCGTCGGCGCAGAATAGCCAGCCCTGGCGTTTCCTGGTCACCCGGCGTGACGACGAGGGGCATGGCCGCCTGTTCGCAGCCCTGGCTCCGGGCAATCAGGCCTGGGCTGGCGCGGCCGGCGCGCTCATCCTGGTGGCGGCCCGCACCGCGGGCGAGGAGGGCCAGCCGCAGCCGTGGGCTCTGTACGACACCGGCCTGGCCGTGGCCGCCCTGGTCACCCAGGCGCAGGCCGAGGGCCTGGCCGTGCATCAGATGGGCGGCTTTGACACCGACGCCGTCCGGGCCGAGTTCGGCCTGGACGACAGCCTGACCCCAGTTGTGGTGATCGCCGTCGGCCAGCCCGACCCCGACGCCGATCTGCCTGCGCCGCTGGCGACCCGGGAGACCGCGCCGCGAACCCGGCGTCCGGTCAGTGACCTGCTGCTTCCGGCCCGCCCGGAACCGGCCCTGGCCACAGCGGCCTGACGCCGTCTGGCCCTCTGGCCTGCACGGATCGTCAGGCCGAACGGGCGGGATGCATGCCTCCGCAGACCGGGCCCCGTGTCATGCCAGGCGGTGAAACCGCCGGTTCACCGCTCGCTGCAGCCGACGGCGCGGCAGGTTGAACAGCACGGCCGCCGTCAGCGTCAAGGCGGCCGCGGCCACCGGCGTGTGGAAGCTGAATACCTGGGTGGCCAGCAGCAGCAGTCCCGCATACGCCACCGTCAGCAGTCCGGTTATCAGCGCGTACCTCATATTGCGCAGACCACGGCGGGACCGTTCCGGGAACGTTACGGCTCAGCACGAAGCCCATTCATGGGGCCACCGATCACCAGATGCCTCACGAACACCTAGGTACCGCTGCGGTGCTAAGTACCTGACACGTCATCTAAGGCCCTGCAGCGGCCAGATTTCAGGCGATTGCCCGAGGCGGGGCGGCCCGTCTTATCGCGATGCTGGATCATGCCGGCCCGGCTCGTGGCCAGGACGACGACGGCTCAGCCTGCCCACTGATGGACCCGGCCCTGGTGCAGGGCCCGGTAGATCCGGTCCCGCAAGTCGTTGGCGGCCGGGCTGGTCAGCGTGCGGTCCAGGTCGCGCAGGACCACACGGACCAGCAGGTTCTTCTGGCCGGGCCGGGCCCCAAGGCGGGCGATGGCCGCGTCCGGCAGGTCGGCACAGGGCGTGGCGGCGAGCACCCGGACCTCCTCGACCTGGTGCGCGTCGCGGCCGAGGGTGTCGCGGACCCGGTCTCCGATGGTTTCCTCGTCCTCATCGGCGCCGACCGCCACGGACAGGTCCCGGGTGATAGCCGGCATGGCCGAGACCGGCTGGTACCGGCGCAGGTCGAGCATCTGGCGGGCGACCCGCGGATCAGCTGAGCGCAGCAGGCGGATGTCGGGGATGTTCTTGAGGCCCATGAGCAGCCGGTCAAGCCCCAGGCCAAGCGCGAGCCCGGTGCGGCTGACTAGCCCGGCGGCGGCCAGCACGTCCGGGTGAGCCAGCCCGCACTCCCCCACCTCGACCCAGCGGCCGTCCAGGCGTACGTCGACCTGGCGGCCGCCGAGCGTGTAGGGGTGGATCCTCGGCTCGTCGCGGTATGGCAAGCCCGGCAGGATCGCGCCGAGCACGACCGCGATCATCTGGTCCAGGTCGGCTGCGGTCATGGCGCGTTCGGTGATCCGCCATAGGTCGAGCTGGTGCAGGGCGCCGGTGTGCTCCCAGTCGATGGCGTCCCGGCGGTAGACGATGCCCGGGCAGACCAGCAGGACGTCGGGGCCGGGGGCGGCGGCCAGCTCGAGCAGGGCCGGCGGGACCATGGCGGTGGAATGGCTGCGGAGCATCCGGCCTGCATCCACGTACCTGGTGTAGCGGGATTCGCGGGTGACGGCCTGGGCCGGGTAACCGAGCCGGTCGTAATTGTCGGCGACCGGGACGATCCGGGGACCGCGGCACCATCGGACCCGGCACCCCCATGCGCTGGCCAGGGCCGCGACGACCCCACTGACCAGCAGCTGGATGCCGTGCGGGCCCTGAGCTGGATCAGACAGGTCCCGCACCCCGAGATCATGCTGCAGCTGCTCGGGACGGAGATAGGAAACGGGGCTGGACACGACGGCTCCCTCGGCTAGGTGGACGGGTAAGGAATTCCTCCCAGCCCTCGGCCCACCTGAGCGGCGTCGCCGGCCTAACGCAGGCTGGCGCCTCCCGGCGGCCCGATCGGGGCCGGGAGGCGGGAAAATCGCCGCGTGAGCATCGCCGTCATGGTTTCAAGGCTACGTCCGGCTGGGTCCGGCACCTAGCGGATTTCCGCCTAGGCAGCCTGGCGCGTATGGATCTGGGCTCCGGCCTGCATGGTCAGCAGATGATCCTGGGCCACGGTGCCTGCCTTCAGCGAGGCCTCGATGATCTGCTGCCAAAGCCGGAAACTGGCCTCGTCGCCCGATGATTTCTCGGCCATTGACATGAGCCACTCCGCGTGGAGCAGGTAACAGTGCACCAGCGGCTGCCCGTAGTAATAGCTCATCTGGCGCGCAGCCATGGAATATGAGTTGAGGAACGTCTTGGCCAGGAAACCCGAGAGCGCGGCCCCGGCCGCGGCGAGAGAACCCGCGGTGATCTTCGCGGGCGTCGCGGTCAGGCCGTTAGCGGCGGCCGCGCCCGCTATCAGGATAAACAACGCAATCCCCGAAGCGGTCAGGCTTGCGTAAAATGACATCCGCGCCTGGCGCTGAGCAATAACCGTAAAGGCCCGCATCTGCTTGAAGTTAGCCCGGGCGAGCCCGCTGAGAGTCTTATCGCCGATCCGGCCCAGCGCCCTGTCGAGCTGATTGCAGTCCCGCTCACATTTCCACTCGTCATCGGCCCGCAGACCGCTTTCCCTGAGTATGCCGAGGGGCACTGCGGCGCTGCAGATCAGGCTGAACGCGCTGATCACGAAGGCAACGGGAGACAGCCATCCGCTGCTGCCGCTGCCCGCGCCGCCTGGACGATTTTTCCAGTCGCTCAGGGCAGCGAACGCTGCTACTGCGAACAGGGCCAGCCCGAGCAGCGCGGCGGGGACCCACACCCGCGCGGGGGCTGGGAAAGACGGCGGATGCTCACGCTCGGCGTCATCACCGTAAAGCTCGTCAAAGTTCATGCCGATGACAGACATTGTCATTTCAGACATCGCACTTCCCCCACACATAACCGGGATCGCGTCATGCACCCGGATCGTAAATGACCCTGGTAATAGTCCGGCAAGGTGCCTTTCCTGCCGGGTTAACTGGATTACGACTGGACCGGGCGGGATGGTTCACTCAGCAGAAGAATTATTTGCCTCGCGCGAAAGGCCCAGGTGAGAGGGCCGGCCGGCCGGCGGCACGAAGGACCCGGCAGCCGGCCGGCGTGCAGCCATGCTCCTAAATCACTTGGAGCCGGGCATTTATTGTGATATCACTTTTCTAGCAGCGACGGGCGATCGCAGGAGGTATGCGGGATGGACTCGTTCTCGGGGAAGATCGCGGTGGTGACCGGCGGCGGGTCGGGCATGGGCCGTGAGCTCGTCCGTCAGCTGGCGGCGCAGGGATGTTCGGTGGCCACCTGTGACATCAATCCGGACACGGTCGCCGAGACCGTGGCCGCGGCCCAGGGAGTGGCCCCAGCCGGCGTCCGGGTGACCGGGCACCACTGCGACGTCGCCGATGAGGCTCAGGTGCTGCGGTTCCGCGACGACCTGCTGGCCCAGCACGACGCGGACCACCTGGACCTGGTGTTCAGCAACGCTGGCATCGGCGGGGCCGGCAGCTTTGTCAGCGATGAGCGGGCAGAGTGGGAGCGGGTGTTCGCCATCGACTTTTGGGGCGTGTACTACTGCGCCCGGGCCTTCCTGCCGCTGCTCATCGCCGGCACGGACAGCATCCTGGTGAACACCAGCAGCGTCAACGGCTTCTGGGCGGCCCTGTTCCCCGGCGCGCCGCAGACCGCCTATGGCACGGCCAAGTTCGCGGTGAAGGGCCTGTCCGAGGCGCTCATCGAGGACCTGCGGGTCAACGCGCCGCACGTCCGGGTGGCCGTGGTCATGCCCGGTCACGTGGGCACCAACATCGTCGCGAACAGCCTGCGCATCCTGGGTGTGCCGGACCTGGCCCAGCTGAGCGATGCCGAGCTGGACGCCATCCGGCCCCAGCTGATCCGGCGTGGCCTCCCGGCCGGCGACATGCCCGCTGATGAGCTGCGCCGGCTATGGGTGCAGATCAACGCCGACTTCCGGGACAAGGCGCCGGTCAGCGCCGCACAGGCGGCGACCGTCATCCTGGACGCGGTCAGGTCCGGCACCTGGCGGATCCTGGTCGGCGAGGACGCCAGCGCGATCGACCGGATGGTCCGGGCCGATCCCGAGGCCGCGTACGACTGGGAGGCGCTGGCCAAGCTGGCCGGGCAGCCGGCCAGCGAGAGCGTGTGGGACGCCAGCTGACCGGAGCCAGCCGACCCGGGCCAGCTGACCGGCGCCCAGCTGGCCGGGGCCGCCTGACCAGGGCGAGCGGTCGCCGGCTAGGTGCCGCCGGGTGCGAAAGGCGAGGCGGGTGGCTCGCCCCACCAGTCCCGCAGGAACGTCCTGGCTTGCTCGCAGGCGCCGGTCAGCGCACCGTCCGGGTGGGCCAGCGCCTGCAGGATGAGGTCGGTGATGGTGGCCCCGGTCGCGGCCAGCACCTCAGCCGGGCTGGCGCCGGCCGGCGAACGGTAACCGATCACCGCGCCGGCGTTGCAGACAAAGTCGGGCAGCGCCACGATGCCCCGCCGGCCCAGCACTGCCGCGCCCTCCTCGGTGTAGGGGGCGTTCGCGGCGGGAGCGATGACCCGGACGGCCGGCGGCAGCGCGGCGGCTTCCCGGGCGCCGATCACGCCGGGCCGGGTTCCGGGGACCAGAACGTCGGCCTCTACCTCGGTGAACAGCCCGGCCGGCGGGCCGGCCGGGCGGCCGTAGCGGGTGACGCAGGCGTCGCCGTGCTGGCGGCGCAGTTCCAGCAGCCGCTCCACATCCAGCCCGGCAGGGTCGGCGATGTACCCGGCCAGGGTCGAGACGGCGACCACCCGGCCGCCGCGGCGTACGAC
>JBAPYC010000172.1:0-1515 GCA_049284535.1 Streptosporangiaceae bacterium | reverse complement strand
GGGGACTCCGCCCATCTGATGCCGCCCTTCGCCGGCCAGGGCATGTGTTCGGGTCTGCGCGACGCGGTCAACCTGGCCTGGAAGCTTGACCTGGTTCTCGATGGCCGGGCTGGCGACCACATTCTCGACAGCTACGGGCCCGAACGCGCCGAGCACGTCCGGCACTTCATCGAGGCATCCATGCAGCTCGGTGAAGTCATCTGCCTGCCCGATCCGGGCGGCGCCGCCCAGCGGGACCAGGCCATGCAGGCGGACCTGGCCGCCGGTGCTGAGCAGCCGCCCCGTCCGCTGCCGCGCCTCGGGCCGGGCCTGCACCGCGACGATGCCGGAGGCGGCCTGCTATCGATTCAGGCCGAAGTCGGCGACGGCACCCGGCGCGGTCTGTTCGACGACATCGCCGGCGCTGGCGGTGTTCTCCTGCTGGCCGATCCAGACCTGCGCGCCCACCTCGGCCAGGCTGACCAACTGCTGGCCGCCCTCGGCTGGAAGGTAGCCGTGGTCGCCGCCGAGCCGGGGGAAGACCAGCTGGCCGACACAACGGGCGCCTACGCCGCCTGGTTCGCCGAACTCGGCGCCGTTGCTGTTCTGGTCCGTCCCGACCTGTACCTCTACGGTGCTGCAGCCGACGCCAGCGACCTCACCGCCCTGCTCGAGCACCTTCTCACCACGCTGCGTTCCCCGCAGAACGCACCCGCCCGGGACCATCCGGCAGCCATGGCTGGTGGCTGAACCCGGGCCGCCAATCAGCATCGTCCCGATCACCTGTGACTTCAGAGAGGAACATCATGACTCACGAACCCGAACCACCTGCATCGGCCGTGGGGTGGCAGCGCCCGACCGTGCCGCCTGAGGGAGAGAAAGACTTTCTGGACGAGCATCCCTTTGACCTGCAGCGGTCCGCTCTTCCGGACTCCGTCTTGGTCGAGCAGGTCACCATCCCCATGCGCGACGGCATCACCCTCGCGGGAACGCTGTTCCGCCCGCAGGATGAATCCGCGACGGTCCCGGTGATCGCGACGGCGACTCCTTACGGCAAGGACCGATACGACCAGTGGGACTACTTCCGCGACGCCCCGGCTGGGAACGTCCCAGGCGGCGGGTTCTACATGGGGACCGTGCGCGTCTCGGACCACACGGCCTTCGAGGCACCCGATCCCGGTTACTGGGTGCCCAGCGGCTACGCCGTGCTCCTGGTCGACCTGCCCGGCCTCGGGGCATCGCAGTCCAACCCAGCCGCCGGCATCGGGCACCAGGAACGCTGGGCGGATGTCATGTCATGGCTGGAGAAACAGCCCTGGTGCTCGGGCCAGGTCGGGATGAGCGGAGTCTCGGCGCTGTGCGCCACGCAGTGGATCGCCGCCATGGGCGACGCCCCGCCCCAGCTGAAAGCCATCATCCCCTGGGAAGGATTCAACGAGCAGGGACCCGGCGGCGGGTACGGGGGCATTCCCGAGACGGCCTTCCCCGCCTGGATCGGCGGAGTGTGGGTCGGGCCGAACATCAACCCTGACGCAC
>JBAPYC010000171.1:0-11650 GCA_049284535.1 Streptosporangiaceae bacterium | reverse complement strand
CGGCCGGCGCGGACGTCTTGCCTGGGGTCTCCTGGCGGTGCCGGTGCTGGTCGCCGGGGGCTTCTACCTGTCGAGCGGTTCGTCTCCGGCGACCCGGGCGCCCGAGGCCGGGGCCGGGAGCCCGGTGCAGACGGCGGTGGCGTGCGGCTCGGCCGTGGCCGGAGCGTGCGCGGTCAGCAGCCCGATCCATATAGCCGTCGCCCAGGTGCCGCCGTCGGCATACCAGACGCCCACGCGCTCGCCGCGGCCGTCGCACCGGCCCTCGCCTGCCGCGTCCCCGTCGGCCAGCGCGAACCAGGCCACGCCCAGCCCGTCCGCGAGCGCCAGCCCGTCAGCATCGGACTCGGGAACGGCCGCCGTCCAGGTTCTCGCGCTGATCAACCAGGCGCGCGCGTCGGCGAGCCTGCCCGCGCTGACCTTCAGCGACGGACTGAACAGCAGCGCGGCCGCGCACGACGCCACCATGGAGGCGGGCTGCGGCCTGTCTCACCAGTGCCCGGGCGAGCCGCCGCTGGGCAACCGCGAGACCGCGGCCGGCGTGCACTGGACCGCGGCCGGGGAGAACATCGGCGAGGGCGGCCCGGTCGCGGACACCTCGACGGCCATCGCCCAGATGGCGGTGACCCTGACCCAGGACATGCTGAACGAGCAGCCCCCGGACGACGGTCACCGGCTGAACATCTTGTCCACCTCGTTCACCCACATCGGCATCGCCGTCTCGATCGACGGCAACGGCGACGTCTGGATGACCCAGGACTTCTCCAACTAGGCGCAGTCCAACTGGCCGCACTCCAACTGGCCGCGGCGCCGGTGTTCCTGGCGGCCTTCGCCGCTGGTTAAGTCGTCGGGTCCGCCGCCTTCGCGGCTGCGCAGCACGCGGCGCAGCGAGTCCAGGCGCGCCTCCGCGTGGTGCTCGCGGGCCCACTCATCCAGGCCGCAGCCGGGCGAGAGGTGATCGCAGCCGGGTGGGCACCCGGCGATGCCCTCGGCCAGGTCGCCGAACGCCTCCACCACGCGTTCCGGGCTGACGTGCCCGAGCCCGAACCCGCGCAGGCCCGGCGTGTCGATGAGCCACCCGTCGCCGAGCGGCAGGGCGACGGCCGAGGAGGAAGTGTGCCGGCCTCGCCCGGTCACCGGGTTAACCGAGCCGACCGAACGGGCTGCCTCAGGCACCAGCGTATTCACCAGCGTGGACTTACCCACGCCGGACTGCCCGATGAGCACGCTGATCCGGCCGGTGAGCACGCTCCGCACCCGGGACAGGGTCTGGGGCGATAGCGGCCGCCGCGTGGTCAGCATGGGCACCCCGAGCGGCGTGTAGAACGCCCGGATCTTACGCGGCGACGCCAGGTCGGCCTTGGTCAGCAGGAGCAGCGGATCCAGCCCGGCATCGTACGCGGCCACCAGGCAGCGGTCGATGAAGCGCAGGTGCGGCTCTGGCGAGGCCAGCGCGCAGACGATCACCAGCTGGTCGGCGTTGGCCACGATGATCCGCTCGGACGGGTCGGTGTCGTCGGGGGAGCGGCGCAGCGCGCTGGTGCGCGGCTCGACCCGGACGATCCGGGCCAGCGCGTCCTTCGCGCCCGAGGTGTCGCCGGCCAGCGCAACGCGGTCGCCGACCACCACCGAGCCCTTGCCGAGCTCGCGCGCCTTCATGGCCACGATCAGCGTGCCGTCGGCCATGCACCCGTAGCGGCCACGGTCCACGCTGGTCACGAAGCCGGTGATGGCGTCTTCGTGGGCCGGGCGGCGCCGGGTCCGCGGGCGTGAGCTCCGCCCGGGCCGGACCCGGACGTCATCCTCGTCCATCCGGGCGTAATCGGACCGCGAGCTTGCGGCACTCACGGCGTGCTCAGCGTCCCGGTCCCAGCATCTGCGCCCAGACCTCGGTGAACCCGGGGAAGGTCTTGGCCACGGTGCCCGCTCCTGCCACCCGCAGGCCCGGTGTGGCCAGCCCGAGCACGGCCGCGGCCATCACCATCCGGTGGTCGTCATAAGTGCCGAACGGCTGGCCTCCGGCGTCCGCGCGCAGCGGCCGCGGCGTGATCCGCAGGCCGTCGGGCAGCTCGGTGATGTCGCCGCCGAGCGCGTTGATCTCCTTGGCCGGCGCGGCCAGCCGGTCGGTCTCATGCGCACGGGTGTGCGCCAGCCCGGTGAAGACCGACGGCCCGTCTGCCAGCGCGGCCACCGCCGTCAGCGTCGGCGCGAGCTCCGCCACGTCGCGCAGGTCGGCGGTGATGCCGTGGATCCGGCCGGTGCCGGAGATGGTCAGCCCGGCGTCGCCGATTGCGAAGCGCGCGCCCATCTGGGTCAGCACGTCCAGGATCTGCCCGGCCGCCTGCAGGCTGTCCCGGGGCCAGTCCGCGATGGTGATCGTGCCGCCGGTCACCAGCGCCGCCGCCAGGAACGGCCCGGCGTTGGACAGGTCGGGTTCCACCGTGACCGTGCCCAGGTCGAGCGGCCCGGGCCGTGCCCGCCAGGCATCCGGGCGCCCGGCCGGGTCCGAACTCAGCTCGGTGACCTCGGCCCCTGCCGCACGGAGCATCCGGACGGTCATCGCGATGTGCGGCGCCGAGGGCACCGGAGGTCCCTCGTGCCGTATCTCCACGCCGCCGTCGAACCGGGGCGCGGTCAGCAGCAGCCCGGAGACCAGCTGCGAGGATCCGGACGCGTCCAGGGTGACCGAGCCGCCGCGGATCGCGCCGTGGCCGCGCACGGTGAACGGCACCGCGGCCCGGCCGCCGTCATCGATGTCCGCGCCGAGCTGCCGCAGCGCGGCCAGGATCGCGCCCACCGGGCGTTCGCGGGCCCGCTCGTCCCCGTCGAAGCGGACCGTGGCCGACGTCAGCGCGGCCACCGCGGGCACGAACCGCATGACGGTGCCCGCGTTGCCCACGTCCACGGTGACCTCGCGGCCGGACGCAGGCTGACCGGGAACGATATGCCAGGTCGTTCGGCCGTCCTGGTCGTGCCCGGTGCTGACCTCGCTGCCCAGCGCGCGCAGCGCGCCCAGGGCGAGAGTCGTGTCGCGGGCCTCCAGCGGATTGGCGGTCACTGACGGGTGCTCGCTGAGCGCGGCCAGGACCAGCGCCCGGTTGGTGATCGACTTGGACGCAGGCAGCCGGACGCGCGCGCTGACCGGGCCGGTCGCTGCCGGAGACGCCCAGGTCCGCCCGGCGTCCTGCTCCGAATGCATAAGCCGAGCGTACTGTGTCACCCCGCCCCGCCACCCCCCAGCCGACCCCACCCCAACGCCGCCGGGGCCGGTCGCGGGCACCAGCCCAGGCGGCGACCCATGGCTTGAAACTGGGCTTTCAGTGCGTTCCTGCGACATCAACCCCGGGTTTCATGTCGTTCAGGCCGGTCCGGGTTACGCGGGCTCCTGGTACCAGCGTTGCTGCCCGTAATGAAGTCCGGTTCCGCACCTATGCAGCGCCCGGCCGCAGGTCGCGCAGGACCCGGAATCGCCCGGTAACCTGCGCCTGAGGGAGAAAGTGTCCCCCAGGTCCCTCATCTTGAGCGGTCGGCCGGGGCTGGTTTGGCGGAGCCGGATTGTGGTTATGAACTGCCAATCCAGGCTTAACGGGACGTGTCCGGACTGCAGACAAATAAGGAAGAAATTAAATGTGCGGTCGTGTTGTGTCGGCGCGCAAGCGCCTCGAACTCCTCGAGGAGTTCGAGGTCGAGCGCGACCGCGTGGCTGCCTCGCCCGATTCCGAGCCTGGTCCCGACTACAACGTGGCCCCGACCAAACGGGTCTTCGCGGTCCTGGAGAGGCCGGCCAAGGACGAGGAGCCGCAGGCGCGCGAGCTGCGCGTGCTGCGCTGGGGGCTGATTCCCTCCTGGGCCAAGGACGCCTCCATCGGGAGCAAGCTGATCAACGCCCGGGCCGAGACGGTAGCGGTCAAGCCGTCCTTCCGGCGCGCCTTCGCCAAGCGCCGCTGCATCCTGCCCGCCGACGGCTACTACGAGTGGATAGCCGTCGAGCAGGACGGCAAAAAGCGCAAGCAGCCCTATTTCATCAACCGAACGGACGGCGGTGCCCTGGCCTTCGCCGGCATCTATGAGCTCTGGCGGGACCACGAATTGCCCGACGATCACGAACGTGCCTGGCTGTGGACGGCCGCGGTCATCACGACCCAGGCCACCGACGATGTCGGCCAGATCCACGATCGCATGCCCATGGTCATCTCCAGTGATCACTGGGCAGACTGGCTCGACCCGGCTAATACCGAACCAGGTCAGCTACAGGCGACCATGCAGCCCGCGATGGCGGGCGGCCTGACGTCGCGCCCTGTATCAATGGCCGTCAACTCCGTGCGGAACAACGGTCCCGACCTCATCAAGCCGCTGGAGAGCGGCGAGGGGACGGCCGTATCCGCGGGGGAGGATAGGCCGCCCGGCGAGTAGTTCTGAGTCCGCGGTAGGTGGCCAGCGGCTCGGCTGAGCCTGGGCTGCCATCTGACGCGGACGGGATGCGAGGACATCAATGGAGACCACCATCGCCCGCAAGCGCCTGGAAGAGATGCGCGCTGACCTGGACCGGTCGATAGCGATCCTGCAGGGGGAGCACCCCGGGACCGTCGCCACCCCTGGGTACCCCCAAGATTCGGCCGACGCCGGGTCCAGCCTCTCCGAGGCCGATCGCACCGAGGCGGTTCTCCTGTCGGCCCGCGGTCAGCGTGACGAGGTCCTCGCCGCGCTGGCCCGCATCGAGGACAGCACCTACGGCCAGTGCGTCGACTGCGGCCACGAGATCCCCGAGGGCCGGCTCGACGCCCGCCCCGACGCGTCCCGCTGCGTCAACTGCCAGTCCAAATACGCCAAACGCCGCCACTAGCCCCCCGCTAGCCTCCGCGCCTGCCCGCCACCGCTAGCCTCCGCGCCCGCCACCCGCGCCCCGCCGCGAGCGCATACCCCAGCGTTTCCCTCCTCCCAGCGCGCTTCTGGCGCCGCGCTCGGGGGGAGTGCACGCTGGTCTTCATGATCATGAAGGCTTTACTACTCCAGGGCGTAGTGAGACCTTCGCGATCATGAAAAACCGCGACCTCCGGCGCGCCGGAGCCGGTTCAGCGTGGCTTGCTGGCGGAAATCACGAGCTGCGCGCCCATCGACTCGTCGGAGCGGGCCGCGAGCTCGGCCCGGACCAGCGTGGGCAGGCTGTCCGGCTCGCGGCGCAGCCAGTGCGTGACCATGGACTCGGAAAACACCGTCCGCGGCCGGATCCGGCGGACCCGCAGCCCGGCCCCGGTGAACAGCTCACGTACCTGGTCCGGCCCGTAGCATCGCGTGATGCTGCCGTCAGGCCAGGGCACCAGCACCACCTCAGCGTGCGGCAGGTCGACCAGGTGGGCCCAGTGATGCTGGTCAGCAAGCACGGCCATGCCCAGCACCAGCGAGTCGACGCAGGCCAGCACCCGCCCGCCCGGCCGCAGCACACGGGCGATCTCCGCGATCATCGTCTCGGCGGCCAGGTGCACGGACAGCGCCCGGTCGTCCGCGATCACGGCATCGGTGCAAGCGTCGGCCAGGAAGGTCAGCCGGGACGAGTCGGCGATCACCGGAATGATCCGCCCCGGCCCCACATCACCCCCGACGCCGGCACCCCCGACGCCGGCACCCCCGACGCCGGCACCCCCGCCTGGCGGAACGGTACCCCCGCCCGGCGGAACCGCTCGCCCGCCCGGGGGCACGCTGAGCACGCGCACCACGGTGTGGCCCGCCCGGGCCGCCAGTTCCGTCCCCGGCCCGCGCGGGCCGGAGACGTCGATCAGGGGGCGGCGGCTGGCGGGCAGCCATTCGGCCAGCTGGGCACGCGCCACCGCAGCGTGGAACTGCCAGTACACCGGGAGTTGATCAGTATCGGGCGCGGTTATCGCGCTGGCCGCATGTTGCACGGGCCCTGAGCTCCTGACTCGGCGCCTAATGCCAATCTGGCGCCTTGGTACTACGTTCCCGGCCTGGCCCTGGCTTAAGCCAGTGAACAGCCGCGAAGCCGACAAACCGTGTGGTTGCGGAATGAGCAGGGGCGCCGTCGTGTTCTAGGCCACATGGTTGTCGCTTCGCCACCACGTGGCATGCTGACTGAAGCATTCGCCTCCGGCACGGTATCCTCCCGCACATACGGTCTGCACGCCAGCAGCCCGGGCTCGTTTGCGACAGAGGAGGTGGTTCCCGTCCCGGAGACTCTCGAAGAGCGCGGTGAGCGCTTCGAGCAGGATGTGCTGCCATTCCTGGATCAGCTGTACTCCGCCGCGCTTCGGATGACCCGGAACCCGGCCGACGCAGAAGATCTGGTGCAGGAGACGTTCGCCAAGGCATACGCGTCCTTTCATCAGTTCCAGCAGGGCACCAATCTCAAGGCGTGGCTGTTCCGGATCCTGACGAACACCTTCATCAACACCTACCGCAAGCGGCAGCGTGAGCCGCAGCGGTCGGGGGCGGAGGACGTCGAGGACTGGCAGCTAGCCCGCGCGGCAGAGCACACTTCCGGAGGGCTGAAGTCGGCCGAGGCCGAAGCCCTGGAGCGGCTGCCGGATTCTGACATCAAGGAGGCGCTGCAGGCGCTCCCTGAAGAGTTCAGGATCGCTGTGTACCTGGCCGACGTTGAGGGCTTTGCATACAAGGAGATCGCCGACATCATGGAGACGCCGATCGGGACCGTCATGTCACGGCTCCACCGTGGCCGACGCCAGCTACGTGAGCTCCTCCAGGATTACGCCGCGGACCGAGGGCTGGCCAGGACCGCCTCTGACGCTAACGGGTCTGGGGAGGACGGGCGATGAGCTGCGGCAACCCCCACGAAACGCCGTGTACCGAGGTACTCGACCACGTCTACAGCTATCTCGATGGTGAGCTGGACGACCTGGACTGCTCCAAGATCCGTCAGCATCTGGACGAGTGCGGTCCCTGCCTGCGGGAATACGGTCTGGAAGAAGCCGTCAAGCGGATCGTGCAGAAAAAGTGCGGCTGTGATCCGGCCCCTGCCGACCTTCGGGCCAAAGTTCTCGTCCGCATCAGGGAAGTGCGCGCGACCATCGAGTTCGCTGAGTAACTTTCCCCTGCTCGGGGGCATTCCGGTTTGCCTTGTCTGTGGTGATTGCGCCACATGTGCCACCTTTGAATGCACATTGTGACGAGAATATTCACGATTCGTTCACGACAAGATTTTGGGCCTGCGCGAACCTCTGCGGTGGCGTTATCCTGTGGTTGAACGATTACAGGGCAGAGCGGCGAACGCCTTACGCCTGAGGGAGGTCCGCCTCATGTATACAGGCGGCGATGTCGGGACTGGTCTGCGTGGGCTGCTCGCGAGCAGCCACCCGGGCGAGCTGCATGCCCGCGGGGTCACCTGGGGTTGAAAACTACATCTCCAGAGTCGCGGCATACTCACTCCTGACTGCGAGGGGGAAGTTTGGGCAAGCTCTCGCTGGTCACACGGCTCTACATCGGCGCGGTCACTCTTGTCGCCGCTGTCCTGATAGCCAGGGGGCCATTTAGCGGGCTGAGCTGGCGGGACGTTTTCTTCCTCGGAATCCTGGTCATCCTCTCCGAATCCAGGGCCACCCAGCTCCGCAAAGGGCAACTGTCCTGGTCTCCGAGTTCCGCCGCCATGCTTGCCTCGGTTGTCCTGGTCGGTCCCGTTGGTGCCGCCATTGTCGGAGCTTGCACGATACTGGGCCTCAGGCGCGGTCCATCCATCTTGCAGCGTCTTTTCAACACCTCCAACTATGCGCTCAGCGCTTACCTGGCCGGCCGGACCTTCCTGGCGCTCGGCGGTCACGTCGGGCTCCCGCACGAAAGCTCCTTCCCGCTGATCATCGCGCCGTTCGCCGGCGCGGCTGTGGTGCACGTTGCGGTCAACCACGGGCTGCTCAGCGGCATTTTGTGGCTGACCAGGGGCGCCGAGCCGAACCGTCCCCGCCTCGGCGTCGGCCTGTCCCTCAGGCTGCTGCTGTCGGACCTCGGCTACGCGGCCTACGGACTGCTCATCGCGGCGCTGTGGACCGTGGTGGGGCCGTTCGCGCCGGTGCTGGTGCTGATCCCGCTCTTCGTCGCCCGCTGGGCCGTGGCCCAGTTCGCCGAGCAGCAGAAGGCCTACGAGGCCACGGTGGGCGCGCTGTGCCAGGCGGTCGAGACCAAGGATCTGTACACCCGCGGTCACAGCGACCGGGTTTCCCGCGGCTCGGTCATGATCGCCCAGGAGATCGGCATGCGGGGCGAGCGGGTGGAGGCCATCCGGTACGCCGGCATGCTGCACGACGTGGGCAAGCTGGGCGTCCCGACAAAGGTCCTGCGCAAGACGGGCAAGCTGACCGAGGAAGAGTATGCGGCCATCCAGCTGCATCCGATGCGCGGGCTGGACATCGTCCGCGAGATCGGCTTCCTGGACGAGGCGCTGGCCGGGATCATGCACCATCATGAGCGGATCGACGGCCGCGGTTACCCGATGGGGCTGGCCGGGGACGAGATCCCCGAATTCGCCCGGGTGCTGGCGGTCGCCGATGCCTTCGACTCCATGACCTCCACCAGGTCCTACCGGGGCGCCCGCCCGGTCGACGAGGCCGTTGCCGAGCTGCGCAAGTGGTCGGGCACCCAGTTCGACCCGGCGTTCGTCGACGCCTTCGTGGCCGCGCTCAGACGCGAGGGCTGGCCGCGGCCGCAGGCGCCCGCAGTCGCCGAGGACGACCTGGCCTCGGTCACCGCCCAGGACCACGACGACCCCGGCGCACCCCTCCGGGTGATCGACAGCCGGTTAAGCCGATGACCGAACGACGGCATGAGCTCCGCCGCTATCCCTGGCGCGTGCGGGATTCCGGCCAGCTGCTGCTGGTCACGGCGGCCGGGGTCTGGCTGGTGGCCTCGGTAGCGCAGACCGCCGCGTCCGGGCTGGTCGATCCGCGGGACGCGATAGCGTTCGGCGCGCTGATCGCGTTCGGCGAGCTGCTCCGGCTCAACCTGCCGGGGGACCGCGAGACCGCCCCGATCGGGTTCGCGGGCGCGCTGGCCTACGCGCTGCTCATCCGGGTGGGAACCCACGTCGTCCACTACAGCGCCCAGCAGGTGGTGACGGTGGCCACCATCGGCATGATCATCGGCGCGCTGCCGCATCTGGCCGTCGGCCGTCCCGCCCGGATCAGCCGGATGGCCGCGCGCCTGATCTGCGTGGCCTGCGTGGCCTATATCTTCCGCCCGCTGGCCGGCGTCACCGCCTTGGACCGGCACTGGGGCCTGGCCTTCTCGCTGATGACCGGCCTGACGGTGCTTGCGCTCCTGCTTGAGGCGGTGCTCACCGCGCTGCTGCGGGTAGACGAGCAGCGCGCCAGGTTCCGGGTGGCGCTCGTGGACGAGCTGCGCGTCCAGCTGCCGCTTGGTGCCGCGGTCGGTGCCTCGGCCCTGCTCATCGCGTTCGCCGCCGAAGTCATGGGGCTGGCCGCGCTGGCCGTGTTCACCGCACCGCTGCTGGTGACCCAGGTACAGTTCCGCCGGTGGTCCGGGATCCGCACGACCTACCTGCAGACAGTGCGGGCCCTGGCCAAGGTGACCGAGATCGGCGGCTACGTCGAAGCCGGACATTCCGAACGGGTCAGCCGCCTCGCAGTCGCCATAGGCCGGGAGCTCGGCATCCACGAGCCCCAGCTCCTCGAGCTGGAGTATGCGGCCCTCATGCACGACATCGGTCAGCTCTCGCTGTCCGAGCCGATCCCCGGCGGTGCCACGGTGCTGGTCTCCCGGCGCGACCAGCAGCGCATCGCCGAGCTCGGCGCGGACGTGATCCAGCAGGCTCAGGTCCTGGGCTCGGTGGCCGAGGTCGTCCGCAGGCAGAACGAGCCATACCGGGATCTCGGCTTCGTGCCCAGCGGCCTCGCAGGACACGAGGAGCCGAACGGGCCGCCGCTGAGCAGCCGCATCATCAAGGCCGCCAACGCCTTCGATGACCTCGTGGGCAGCTCGCTGGACCCGGCCCGGGCAGCCGCCGCCGTACAACAGCTCCGGCTGGATACGGCCAGCGAGTACGACCCCGGCACGGTCGAGGCCCTCAGCCGCGTAGTGAAGAGAAGCTCTGCTTTCCCACTCGCCTACGGGCGCCTTTGAAAGGCGCCGTCTTCCCTCCTCGCTCCTTCGTCGCTCGTCAGTCCAGACGGCGCCGGCGCCCTTTGGCTCGCGGGGGGAGCTGCCGCCCTGGCCCTTCCTGCTCGCGGGAGCTGCCGCCCGGACCCTTCCTGCTCGCGGGGGAGCTGCCGTCGCAGCTCTCCCTGGCCCTTACTCGGAGGTTAAGCTGGCGTGGTGTTTGAGTCGGTGCTGGTGGCTAACCGGGGTGAGATCGCGCGGCGGGTGATCAAGACGGCGCGGCGGATGGGAATCCGGGCGGTGGCCGTGTACTCCGACGTGGACGAGGACTTGCCATATGTCCGCGAGGCCGACGAGGCGGTGCATATCGGGCCAGCTCAGCCTGTTCACAGTTACCTGGACGGCGCAGCCATCATCGCCGCGGCCGCCAAGACCGGGGCCGCAGCGGTGCACCCCGGCTACGGGTTCCTCGCCGAGAACGCGGCCTTCGCTAGCCAGGTTCTCGCAGCCGGGCTGACGTGGGTAGGCCCCGGCCCGGATGCCATCGAGCAGATGGGCGACAAGATCGCGGCCCGGAACCTGATGGAGCAGGCCGGGGTGCCAGTCTCCCCGGGCAGCCGGGAGCCCGCAGGCGACGTGGCCGCGGCCATGGCCGAGGCGGACCAGGTCGGGTACCCGGTCATGGTCAAGGCGGCGGCCGGGGGCGGCGGGATCGGCATGGGCGTGGCCCGGGATCAAGCGGGCCTGAGTGCGGCGTTCGAGACGGCCCGCTCGCGCGCGGAGCGGTTCTTCGGCTCGCCAGATATCCTCATCGAGCGTTACATCGAGCGAGCCAGGCACGTTGAGGTACAGATCCTCGGCCTGGCCGACGGCCGGGTGCTCGCGCTGGGCGAGCGCGACTGCTCGGTGCAGCGGCGGCATCAGAAGGTGGCTGAGGAAACCCCGTCGCCGGGTGTCTCGGCCGGGCTGCGCGAGCGGATGCTGGCCGCCGCCGTCCGGGCCGGCGAGGCGGTTGGATACCGCGGCGCCGGGACGGTGGAATGCCTGGTGGATGCCGAAGCCGACTCGTTCGTCTTCCTGGAGATGAACACCCGGCTGCAAGTCGAGCATCCCATCACCGAGCTCGTCACCGGCATCGATCTGGTCGAGCAGCAGTTTCTCATCGCCTCGGGCCAGCCGCCGTCCTTTGACGGCAGTGCCGTGAGTCCCGCTGGGCACGCCATCGAACTGCGCGTATACGCCGAGGATCCGGTCCGGTTCCTGCCCGGGCCCGGGAAGATCACCGAATGGCAGGAGCCCTCCGGCCCGGGCGTCCGGGTGGACGCCGGCTACCAGGCCGGCAACACGGTTACGCCGTTCTACGACCCGCTGCTGGCCAAGCTGTGCGTGCATGGCGCCGACCGCGAGCAGGCCCTGTCCCGGGCCCGGGACGCCGCCAGGGCCTTCCGCATCGCCGGCCCGAAGACCAACCTGGCCTTCCACGCCGACCTGCTCGCCAGTCCGGACTTCCTCAGCGGCGACTACGATACGTCCCTGGTGGGAAAGCTGCGTCCCAGTAACTAACCAAAGGAGTCAGGGG
>JBAPYC010000170.1:0-5989 GCA_049284535.1 Streptosporangiaceae bacterium | reverse complement strand
GTCCTACCCGGCGGCGCAGCCGCGGCAGCGGCCCGGGAGCGGGCTGCGGCGGCGGGCTGACCGCGGCCCGCTTGAGACGGCCGTCGGCCGTGTCCAGCCAGCGGACGACCGCGTCCAGCCGGAAGAGCTCGGCGTCCACGACCAGGCCCAGGCCCAGGTCGGTGTCGGCCTCACTCTCCTTGATCCGGGTCCACTGCTGCATGAGCTGCACCAGGTAACGCCGGTGGGCCTGAATGACCTCACCTATGTCGGTGCCCGGCACCCGCAAGGCCACCAGCACCTTCATGACCAGCTCGTCCCGCGGCGGGGACGCCAGGTCGGGGGGCGTGCGCAGCCACCGGGCCAGCTCGGCGGTCCCGTCCGCGGTGATCTGGTAGCCCTTCTGCGGGCCCTCGTCGCCCTCGTCGCCGGACTCCACCAGGCCGTCGCGTTCCAGCCGCTGCAGGGTCTGGTACACCTGGCCGACGTTCAGCGGCCACACCTCGCCGGTCCTGGCCTCGAACTCCTCGCGCAGCTGGAGCCCGTACTTGGGCCCCTCGCTGAGCAGCGCGAGCAGCGCGTGCCGGACGCTCACGGCGTCTGTCCGGTCGGTATCATGTTGAACATAATACCGAGTATAGCGACGAGAGGCCAGCCTTTTTCAGGGCAAACTCGCCCGCGCCATCCGATGCCTTACTCGGCGCGGAGGGCGAAGGCGGTGCGGGTCCGGGCTGCCCAGCCGGCCGGACCGAGCGCGCCGGCGACCGCGACGGCAAGGCCGGCCAGCGCGAGCAGCACGAGTTCCCACCCGGCATAGACCGATACCAGCGAGGACGGGTATCCGGAGTTCGCCGCGTGCGCCATGACGGGCACCACGCTGTGGTGCAGATACACCCCGGCGGGGATCGCGGCGATCCCGGCGATGAACCCGAGGAAGGCGACCGAACACACGATCATCGCGAGGGTCTGCAGCGGGGTCATCCCGACCGACTTGAACACCCCGATATCGTGTGCTCGTTCCCGGATCTGCAGCGCGACCGTGTTCAGCACGCCAAGCCCGGCGACCACTATGATCAGGACCGTCAGCATCGCGACCAGGGCGAGCACCGCGGTCAGCGTCTTGCTGCCGGACGTAAAGGCCTGATACGACCGGCCAAGCGCCGCCGACACGGAGTTGGCATAGGCCCGCGCGCTGCTGCCCGGCTGGACCGCTATGTCGTACTGCTGCGGCCCGGTGATGCTCGGGTCAATCGCGGCCAGCGTGCCGCGGCTCATGTACATGTCCAGTTTCTTGCCAGGATCGAACACCTCGCCGGCGATCCGCACGGTGACCCGGTGGCCGCCGGCGCCGAGGGTGTACACCGAGCCGACCGAGGTGCCGGTTTCGGTGAGGAACAGCGTGTTCACGTCGACCTCGGCCGCACCCGGAGAACTGGAGTACCAGCGGCCGGAGATCAGCACGTAGCCGCTCCAGGCTGGGTTGCCGCCGTAGCCGGTGACCGACGCCGGATCGCTGAGTCCGGGCAGCCTCACCTGGTCGTCGGTTTCGGTGAGATAGTGCAGCGTGCCTCGCTGGGCGGCCAGCACCGAGACCACGGAGTGCTGTTGCGCCGCGGTCATCGAGGGCTGTCCCGGGCCGGGCTGGCTGAGCGACACAGACACCGGAAGGGCCGTATTCGGATTGTCCAGCACGACCCGGTCCAGCGAGGTTGCCAGCCCGGCGCCGAACGTCACCGCGGCCGCACCGAACAAGATGGCGACCACGGTCATCATGGTCCGGGCCGGACGGGCGAACGGGGCCGCCAGCCCGAGAGTGACCGCCCTGGGCAGCGAGTTAATCCGCGCCAGCATCCGGTGCGCGAGATATCCGTGCGACGACCGGGGCGCCCGGCCGCTCGCGATCGCCTGGATCGCGCTCATCCGCCCGGCACGCAGTGCCGACGGCACGGCGCCGGCCACGGTCAGCACGAGCGCGGCCAGCGGCACCGCGACGTCGACCCAGTAGGGAACGCTGAGCGTGCCCACCTGGTATACCTGCGCGTTCGCCTGGAGCAGGGGTATGGCCAGCAGGTTCCCGGCCGCGGCCCCGGCTACGCAGCCGGCCAGTGCGGGCGTCGCGACCAGCAGCACATACGAGGCCACCACCTGCGCCGGGGTGAAGCCGATCGACTTCAGCACGCCGATCCTGGTCGTTCCCGCCGTCACCGCGCCACTGATCACGTTGACCACGATCAGCACGGAGATCACCAGCGCGATCACGCCGAATGCGATGATGAACGGCACCCAGGGCGCGACGGTGCTCTCCTCGGCCTGGCGCACGCCCAGGTAAGACACGGGGTTGTTCGCCAGCGCCCCCCGGGGCAGCGCGGCCCGCAGCTCCGCGATATCCGCGGTGATCGCCGACGTGCTCCCCGCGCTGGCGAACCGGTACAGCATCTGTGCCTGTGCCGGATTCGCCGGCCCGGCCAGCGCGGCGACCTCCGACGGCAGCACCCAGCCATCCGCGGTGCCGGTAACCGAGTCCGCGATCCCGACCACGGTCAGCTTCTGCGACCCGGCCGTGACGGTCGATCCGGTGAGCACGCCCGGGCCGCGGGCCAGCACGATCTGCCCGTCGCCGGCCGGCCAGTGGCCTTCGTCCAGCGTCAGGTCATCCACCGGGCCACCTGGCGAAAGGCGGCCCACAAGCCGCAGCGAATGCGACGACGAGCCCGGCACCCCGGACACCGTGACCCGCGCGGTGACCAGGACGCCAGCGTACGGTCCCGCGGCGGCGGTCACTCCGGGCAGCCGGGTCGTCGCCGTGATCTGCGCCGGGGTAGCGGCCGACGGAGCCACGGCCGCGGTGACGTCGGCACCGTGTTGCCGTGCGAACGCGCGGTCGAACGGGCCGTGCGCGTTGGCGAGCAAGCCGAGCGCGACCACCGAGGTGGCGGTGGCCGCGAGCACCACGACAGCGATGATCGCGGCCTGCAGCTTGCGGCCGCCAATTCCGCCGCGAGCCGCTGGGACGACCGCGCTCACCGTCGTGCCCCGGTGTCGGAGGCGACACGCCCGTCGGCGATCGCGATGACCCGGTGGGTATAGCGTGCCGCCAGGTCCGGGTTGTGGGTGACGACGATCAGCGTCTGCCCGGAGGCGTTGAGTTCCAGCAGCAGCGCGCCGATCTCCTCCCCGGTGGCGGTGTCGACCGCGCCGGTCGGCTCGTCGGCCAGCAGCACCGCGGGCTTGTTGATCAGAGCCCGGGCGATCGCTACCCGCTGCCGCTCCCCGCCGGACAGCCGCGCCGGGTAGGCGTCCCGCCGGTGTGCGATCCGCAGCGTGCCAAGCAGCTCCTCGGCACGCTGCCGCGCCGCGGCGGTCCGCGCCCCGGCGAGCTGGGCTGGCAGCAGGACGTTATCGATGACGGTCATGTCATCGAGCAGGTTGAAGAACTGAAAGATCATCCCGACCTGGCGGCGCCGGAACCGGGCGGCAGCGGTCTCGGACAGCATGTCCACGCGCTCCTCGCCGACCCAGACCGCGCCGCTGGTCGGCCGGTCCATCGCCGCGATCAGGTTGAGCAGTGTCGACTTGCCGCTGCCCGACGGCCCCATGATCGCGACCGCGTCGCCCGCGCGCACCTCCAGGCTGACGTCGGCGACCGCAGGCGCCGCGCCGTTGTCGTACCGTTTGGTCACGCCGTCCAGCCGGATCATCTCCAAGCCGGTGGCGGCCATGCTCTGCTGTCTCATCGGTTCCTCATCTGAACGTGGCGGTTGTCCGGGGATCATGTGTCCAACCCTGGCGAGAGTGGGCACCGCCGCGGTATCGGCCGGAAGTCTGCTTCTTTCCCCGGCCGGATTCGTACTTTCGGCCGACACCGCCGAGGCGGCATCGCCGTAACCTGACGGTATGGACGTGTTCACGCGGCTGGTCCTGCGGGCCAGTACCGCGACCGATGCCGCGCTGGGCGTGGTGATGGGCACGGTGATCGCGCTGAGCGCGCTGGTGACCGCCAGAACAGAGAAGGGCTGGCCGATTGGTCTCGGCGTCGGCGTCGTGATCTGCGCAACCGCTCTTCTGCGCGGACGGAACCGGGCACGGGCAGCGGTGACCGGCCTGATCCTGTTCGCGCTGACCGGGCTCGCGGTCGCGCTGGGGGCCGTCCCTCAGGAGCCGCTGTTCGGCGGCGGGCTCGTCGGATTGCTCGTGCTCGGTGCCGCGGCAGTGCGGATGCTGCCGCTGCGCACGGCCGCCATCATCGCGGTCGCCGGAACGCTTGTGATCGGGGTCAGCGAGACCGCCGGGCCTGCCGGCTTGTTCGATCACCGGGTCCTGTTCGCGCTGGCCGGGGTTACTACCTGGTCCGCCGCGCTCGCCGTGGGGCTCTATCTCCGCTATCTGGACTTCCTGCACCGCCAGGCGCTGGAGACGGCACGCCGCGAGGAGCGCCTCGAACTGGCCAGGGAACTGCACGACGTCGTCGCCCACCACGTCACCGGCATAGTCGTGGAGGCCCAGGCGGCCAGGTTCGCCGGGCAAGATAGCGCCGGGATGCTGCTGTCCGCGCTCGGCAGCATCGAGACCGCTGGCACCGGCACGCTGGCCGCCATCCGTCAGCTCCTCGGGCTGATGCGTGACTCCGACGACACCGCCCCGGGCGCGCCGCCCGAGCCGATCAGCCAGCTCGTTCAGCGGTTTGCCGTGCACGGGCCGCCGGTCGACCTGCGGCTGCCGGCGGGCGCACCGGCCTCCGACTGGCCGCCCGAGGTAGCCAGCACCGTGTACCGGATCGTCCAGGAGGCGCTGACCAACATCGCCCGCCACGCACCCGGTGCCCACTCGGTCGCCGTCACCGTCACCCACGACCCCCAGCAGCTCATGGTCGAGGTCACCGACGACGCCCCCGCGTCCCGCCGCCACCGCCCCGGCGGCGGCTACGGGCTGGTCGGGATGCGGGAGCGCGTCGAGGCGCTCGGCGGCAAACTCCGCGCTGGCCCGCTGCCCGGCGCAGGGTGGGCGGTCCAGGCCTGCCTGCCCGTGCCCGCACACGGCCGGCCGTGACCGTCCAGGTCCTGCTGGCCGACGACCAGGCCATGGTCCGCAGCGGCTTCCGGCTCATCCTCGAAAGCCAGCCCGGCATCACCGTGGCAGCAGAAGCTGCGGACGGCATACAGGCCATAGACCTCGCCCGGGAACTCCGCCCGGACGTATGCCTGGTCGACATCCGGATGCCCGGCCGGGATGGCATCGAGGTCACCCGGGCGCTGGCAGGTCCGGCCGTCGCCGACCCGCTCCGCGTCGTGATCGTGACTACCTTCGACACCGACGAGTACGTCTACGGCGCGCTGCGCGCCGGGGCGGTCGGCTTCCTGCTCAAAGACGCCGGGCCGGCCCTGCTCATCGAAGCCGTCCGGGCCGCTGCCGCGGGAGACGCCCTCATCTCACCGTCAGTCACCGTTCGCCTCCTCAAGCAGCTTGCCCCGGCCCGCAGCCCAGCGGCCGGGACCAGGAGCCAGCTCTCAGAACGCGAACTCGACATCGCCCGCAGCATCGCCGCAGGACGGACCAACCAGGAAGTCGCCGCCGAGCTGTTCATCTCGCTCAGCACGGTCAAGACCCATATCGCCCGCATCCAGAATAAGCTCGGCGTCCGCAACCGAGTGGAAATCGCCGCCTGGTGCTGGGAAAACCGGATCATGGACCGATAGCCCAGCCCCGGGCGGCCGGGGTCATGCCGTCTTCGATGCCTACTCCGGGGCGGCGTGGCGGCCGGAGTCGCGGGCGCCGAAGAGGGTGACGGCGGCGGTCCCGGCGGCGAACAGCAGGGCGGCACACAGCGCACCGCCGAGGTCGTGCGGCGGGCGGGCCGCCCAGACCCACGGCGTGGTCGGGTTCCCGGTCAGTGCGACTTCGGTGACCAGCAGGTACGCGAGCGGCCCGGTCCAGCCGAACGCGCCGCCGAGCGCCGCCGCGGACAGCAGCCCGATGCCGGTGATGCCGGCCAGGTTGCGGAGCAGCGCCAGGC
>JBAPYC010000169.1:0-1804 GCA_049284535.1 Streptosporangiaceae bacterium | reverse complement strand
GTGCGCAGGCCTCGCGAGTGGCCGGCGGGCGGGCGGCCGCCAGCCAGGCTGGCGAGGGGAACCGGCCGCGGCCGGGCACCGGTGAGCTCCGTGCCGGTGAGCTGCGTGCCGGTGAGCTGCGCGCCGGTGAGCCGGGCACCGGTAATGTGCCAGCTATCGACCGGTTCGCGGTTACCGAGGAGGGTCAACATGGCGGGCGGCGCTGAGGATTCCGAGTCCATGGTGCGCGGGATGTACGGACCCGACGTCACGTTCCTTGGCGTCCCCCGGGTGGAACTCGACGCGCTCGGCGGGTACGACATTGTGTTCCTGGGCGCGCCGTTCGACAGCGGGGCCTCGCACCGGACCGGGACCAGGTTCGGCCCGCAGGCCATCCGGTCCACCGACTACTTGCCGCACGACGCCTCCCGGCCGCATCTGGCGCTCGGCGTTGACCCGCTGGTGGAGCTGCGGGTGGGGGACGCCGGGGACGTGGTCATGCCGCCCGGGGAGACCGAGAAGTCGCTGCAGCGGCTGCAGGACGCGGTGCGCACGGTGGCCGAGGCCGGGGCCATCCCGGTCATCCTGGGCGGGGACCACACGGTCACCCTGCCCGACGCCACCGGGGTGGCGCGGCACGTGGGCTGGGGCCGGGTTTCGCTGATCCACTTCGACGCGCACGCCGACACCGGGGACACCCAGTTCGGGTCGCTGTACGGGCACGGCACTCCAATGCGGCGGCTGATCGAGTCGGGCGCGGTACGCGGCGACCGGTTCCTGCAGATCGGCCTGCGTGGGTACTGGCCCGAGCCGCCCACGCTGGCCTGGATGGCCGAGCAGCGGATGCGCTCGTTCGAGATGACCGAGATCGTCACGCGCGGTCTTGACGAGTGCCTGACCGAGGCGTTCTCCATTGCCCAGGACGAGTGCGACGGGGTGTTCCTGTCGGTGGACGTCGACGTGGTCGACCCGGGTATGGCGCCGGGCACCGGGACACCGGAGCCGGGCGGCCTGACCGGGCGGCAGCTGCTGGACGCGGTGCGGCGGATCGCCATGTCGGTGCCGCTGGCCGGCATCGACGTGGTCGAGGTGTCGCCGCCCTACGACCACGCCGAGGTGACCGCGTTCCTCGGCAACCGGGTGGTGCTGGAGGCGCTGTCCGGCATCGCCTGGCGGCGCAGGCAACTGGCCGGCGAGCCGGTGCGGCGGCCAGATTCCCCGCTGCTCGAGGGACGATGACGGCGCCGCCTTGAGGGCTCTCCTCGGCCCGGGCCGGCTTTTACCCATCCTGACCTGGGGCATTAGCCCGAATTAGTCCGGCTTAGGACTCTGGGTTAATTGATCGGCACGATCTATAGTCAGTGCATGCTCGACGTGACGAGGCTGCGCGTGCTCGTCGCCGTCGCCCGGTACGGTTCGGTCACCGCCGCGGCCCGGGCCCTGAACTACGCCCAGCCCTCGGTCAGTCATCACCTGGCCCGGCTGGAAGCCGAGACCGGGACCAAGCTGATCCAGCGGGCGGGCCGCGGCATCCGGCTGACCGACGCCGGGCGGCTGCTGGCCGAGCGGGGCGCCGAGGTCATCGGCCGGCTGGACGCCGCGGAGAACGAGCTGGCCGCCTACACCGGGCTGCGCGCCGGGCGGCTCCGGCTGGCGGCGTTCCCCTCCGCGCTCGGCACCATCGTCCCGGCCGCCGGGGCCATGCTGCGCGAGCACCAGCCCGGCGTCGACCTGCGGCTCACCGAGGCCGAACCGCCGGAGGCGCTGCGCATGCTGCGCGCCGGGTACGTGGACGTGGCCCTGGTGTTCCGGTACTCCCCTGACC
>JBAPYC010000168.1:0-1828 GCA_049284535.1 Streptosporangiaceae bacterium | reverse complement strand
GTATGGGTCTTCGGCAGGTTAACGAAGCGCAGGTCCACGATCGACCGGAAGGCCGGGTACTTCATCGCCGCCAAGCCGAGCGTGAGCAGGTCGGACGGCGTGGAGTAGGTGGAGGTCTCGGTGGGATAGGGCAGCCCGTCCGGTGAGGTGAAGTGGGTGTGCTTCATGCCCATCTGGGCTGCGGTCGTGTTCATCCGCGCGACGAAGGCACTCAGGCCGGGACCGTAGGTGTTCGCGAGGGTATACGCCGCGTCCGCCCCCGAGGGCAACAGCAATGCCGCCAGCAGTTGCTGGGCGGTGAGCACGTCCCCGGGGCGCAGCGAGGCCGTTTCGCCGCCGTACTTCCAGGCGTAGTTGAACGCCGCCTTCGGTATGCGGATCTGCTGGTTGAGGTTGCCGCTCTGTAGTACCAGCAGGGCGGTCATCACCTTGGTGACGCTCGCCATGGGCCGTTCGGTGGTCAGGCCGCGGCCCCACAGCACCTGGCCGGTGGTCGCGTCGGCCAGGATCGCCCCCTTGGCCTTCACCCCCCCAGGTGTGCCGGTCACCTGGATCACCGGACCGGCCGGCGGCTGGGGGCTAGATGTCTTGACGGGCTGGCTGGGCCGGGCGGTCGCGGCCCGGCTGGGCTGGGCGGACGCGGACTTGATGGCCGCGGGTTGTGTAGTTCCGGCGCTCGTGGACGTGCAGGCCGCAAGGCCAGCGGCCAGGACAGCGATCGCGGCCAGCCAGACGAGTCGCGTTCTCAGTCGAATCATGCCATCTCGGATGCGGCGGTCGTGTCCGGAGCGGCGACAGTGGCGGCGGTCACGAGGCAAAGGTACTACTGAGCGCGACTGGCCGGTTCATGCCCGGCTGTTCTTGCTGGCATTGTCGGTCAGTCTCTGCAGCATGCTCTTCAGTTATGCGGTCTCGTCTTCCGAGAAGCCGCTGAGCAATTCGTCGTTGGCTGCGCGTGCGATGGCGTCAAGTTCGTGACAGAGCGCCTGGCCCGCTGGGGTGAGTTCGACCAGCGCGTAGCGGCGGTCTGCACCGTCGCGGTTGCGGCGGATCAGGCGCAGCTCCTCCAGCCGGTCCAGGTGGCGGGTCAGCGTGGGACCTTCAATGCCAAGTGAGGCGGCCAGTATCCGTTGGACCATCGGGCCGCCGTTTTCGAGCACGGCCAGCACCGTCCAGGTGCCGAAGGACGCCCCGGCCTGGGTGAGGTGGCGTTCCAGCAGCATGCGGGCCGTCTGATGGCCAAGACCTATCGGTTGAGCGCGTTCGGCCGGTTCGGCAACACGATGTCGGCAATGATGATCAGGCTCGGCATCGGGCCTGCGGGGATGCATCTGCTGACAGTGCGGGGGGGCAAGAGCGGTCTGCCGCGTACGACTCCGGTCAATCTGATCGAGGACCAGGGCCGCCGCTGGCTGGTCGCTCCGTACGGGGAAGTCAGCTGGGTCCGCAACGTGCGTGCGGCAGGTGAGGTTGAGCTGCGCCGGGGAGCGAGTACGGAACGCTGCGTGGCCCGGGAAGCCGCCGCCGAGGAGGCGGTGCCGGTGCTGCGGTCCTACCTGGGTCGGCTCAGGCTCGTTGTCGGCTCGTACTTCGACGTGACGCCCTCCAGTCCTGACGCCGCGTTCATCGCCGAGGCACCATGTCATCCGGTCTTCCTGCTCACCAGACCCGCTGGCTGAGGGCGTGTCATGTTGCGGTCACCTTGCGCAGGCCGGCCGGCTGGTCGGGATCACGGCCGAGCTGGCGGGCCAGCGCCAGCGCGAGCTGCTGCGCCCGCACGACCGCGAGCACCGGGGCGGCTACCTCCGGCGCCTGTTCGGGCCACGGT
>JBAPYC010000167.1:0-2309 GCA_049284535.1 Streptosporangiaceae bacterium | reverse complement strand
CCACGCCGTATGAGCGCGCACCTGCGGGCTGCCCGATGGGTGTATACAGCGCGAATTACATAATGCCGTACATAATCCGGCCGATGCGGGCTGGCGGCCGGTGGCGTAGCTTGAACTCTCGGTGAGGTCCGGGCTGCTGCCAGTAATGCGCATTGATGTTGCTGCTAAAAAGCATTTCTGGCGGGGGTGGAACAGCCCGCCCTCGCCTACATCTTCTTCGGGTGCTCGGTCCCGGTTACCCTTGGGAATGGCCCGAGGGAAACGATGTGGACGAGATCCAGGCGCACCTGCCTGAGGAACCGAATAGCTTCGTCGGGCGCGAGCGTGAGCTCGGCGAGCTGAGCCAGCTGCTCGGCCGGACACGGCTGCTGACCCTGTCTGGGCCTGGCGGCATTGGCAAGACCCGGCTCGCGCTGCGGGTGCTGGCCGCGGCCAGCGAAGGGTTCCCGGACGGAGCCTGGTTCGTCGAGCTGGCCGACCTGGGCCAGCCCGATCTGGTCGCCTCACGGATAGCCGCGGTGCTGGGCGTCAGCGAGGAAGCCGGCCGGCCCCTGCTCGACACGCTCGCCGAGGCGCTGCGGCCGCGCCGGCTGCTGCTGGGCCTGGACAACTGCGAGCACCTGATCGAGGCGTGCGCCCAGGTGAGCCGGGAGCTGCTGGCCCGCGCGCCGGGACTGCGGCTGCTGGCCACCAGCCGCGAGCCGCTGTCGGTGGCGGCCGAGACGATCTGGCGGGTACCGCCGCTGTCGGTGGCGCCCGCGGGCACCGGACCCGCTGGAAACACTGAGCCGGCTGGAAACACTGGGGCGGCTGAGGGCACTGGGCCGGCTGGGGGCGACGCGACACGGTACGAGGCGGTCCGGCTGTTCGCCGAGCGGGCGGCGGCCTCCTGGCCCGGGTTTGCCGTCGGGCCGGGCAATGCCGCGGCGGTGGCGTCGATCTGCCGGGCGCTGGACGGGATGCCGCTGGCCATCGAGCTGGCCGCGGCCTGGGTCCGGGCCCTGCCGGTGGACCAGATCCGGGCGCGGCTGGATGACCGGTTCGGCCTGCTGACCACGGGCGACCGGGCCGCCGCACCCCGCCAGCGCACCCTGCGCGCCGCCATCGAATGGAGCTATGACCTGCTCACCGAGCCCGAGTAGGTGCTGTTCCGGCGGCTGTCGGTATTCGCGGGCTGGTCGCTGGAGATGGCCGAGCAGGTGTGCGCCGACGAGGTGATCCCGGCCCGGGACGTGCTCGGCCTGACCGCCGCGCTGGTGGACAAGTCGCTGGTCGTACCGGAGCCCGAGCTGCCCGGGCAGGCACGCTACCGGATGCTGGACACGATCAGGGAGTACGCGGCCATGCGGCTGGCCGGGGCCGGGGAGGCCGCGGCGATGCGCCGGCGGCTCACCGGCTACGCGGTGCGGACGGCGGAGCAGGCCCTGGATATCGGGATGGCCCGGGTCCCGGCCCCCTGGTCGGCCCGGGTCGAGGTGTTCCGCCGCTACGACATCGAGTCCGGCAACGTGACCCAGGTGCTGGACTGGTGCCTGTCGGAGGAGGACGCCGAATCTGGGCTGCGGATCTGCGCCGCGGTGAGCCCGTGCTGGATCGTGCGGGGCACCTTTGCCGAGGGCGGCGAGTGGCTGGGGTCGCTGCTGGCGATGGGTAACTCCGCGGTGCCCGCCGGGGTTCAGGGCGCGGCCACCGTGGTGCGGGCGCAGCTGATGCTGTCCGGCGACCCAGCCACCGCCGGGACGCTGGCCAGCGCCGGGCTCAAGCTGTGCCGGGAGGCCGGCGACGCCTACTGGACCGCGGTCGCGCTGAACCTGCTCGGCGAGATCGCGCTGCACACCGGACAGATCGACGAGGCGGTGGCCAGCACCGACGAGGCCCTGGCCAGCGCCCGGGCGGCCGGCGACGGCTGGAACGAGGGCTACGCGCTCGGCACCCGGGCCGCGGTCGCGGCCTACCAGGGCAAGCTGCGCGAGGCCGAGCAGCTGGCCACCGCTTCGGCAGCCGTGATGCACCGGATCGACCAGCAGTGGGGTGCGGCCCGGGCGCTGCTGGGCCTCGGCGACCTGGCCCGGCTACGCGACCATCCCGGCGAGGCGCACAGCCGGTACGTGGAGGCGCTGGCCGTCCTGGTCCAGATCGGCGCCCGGCCGGAGATCGCGCGCTGCCTGGCCGGCCTCGGCCGGGTGGCCATGGATCTCGGCGCGATCGAGCAGGCCCGGCGGCACCTGACCCGGAGCCTGCGGCTCAGCCACGCCACCGGCGCGCGGATTGGCGTGGCCCGCGGCCTGGAGGCGTTCGCGGCCCTGGCC
>JBAPYC010000166.1:0-1784 GCA_049284535.1 Streptosporangiaceae bacterium | reverse complement strand
TGGCCGGCCTGGCCACCCGCGGCGGCCAGCGCCTGGTCACCTACCTGCGCCTGGAGGAGGTCAAGCCGCCGTCCCGGCTGCCCCTGACCCCGACCATCCGCACCGCGAGCAGCCCGCCCCGCCGCCGTCCCCGGCGAAAATGACAACGGCCGAACGGGCGGGCGTTCAAGCCCCGCCGGCCCCTGAACCTATATCGCCGCGGTTCCTGTATCGTTCCGATGCCTATATTTCCACGGTGCCTATATCGCTACGGTGCCGCTGACGCAGGTCACGACGCTGCCGCCAACCCAGACCTGGCCGCTGTCGTCGCGCGAAATGCGCACCCGGCCGCGGCGGCCCATGGCCGTGCCCTGGCTGGCCACATACGGCGCCTTGAGCCGGCCGGTGCCGAGCAGCCACTGAGCCAGGGAGGCGTTCAGGCTGCCCGTGACCGGGTCCTCGACCGTGCTGACCTGCCCGCTGAACGCCCGGACCTCCAGCGCCTCCGGGGACCCGGGCGGGTAGAGCCCGGCCACGCCGATGTCCGTGCTGACCGTCCCCGGCCGGAGGGCCAGGACCGCGTCCGCGCTGTCCAGCAGGACCGCGACCCAGCCCGGTCCGTTGTCCGCCCAGGCGATGTCCGCCATGTCGGCCCGGCTGATGTTCAGCGCCCGGGCGACCCGCTCGGCCACCTCGCCGGTGACCGGGCCCTCCCGGAGCAGCGGCGGGGCGGCGAAGGCCAGGCCCGCGTCGTCCTGGCGGATCGTGACCAGCCCGGCGCCGCACTCCTGCACCACCTGCCCGGCCCGGGCCGGACGGCCACCCGCCTCCAGCCAGGCGTGACAGGTGCCCAGCGTGGGGTGCCCGGCGAACGGCAGCTCGCTGCTGGGCGTGAAGATGCGGACCAGGTAGTCCGCTCCGTCAGCGCGCGGCGGCAGCGCGAACGTGGTCTCGGACAAGTTGGTCCAGTTGGCGAACTGCCGCATCTGCTCGTCGCTGACGCCCTCGGCGCCGAGCACCACCGCGAGCGGATTGCCGAAGTACGGCGTGTCGGTGAACACATCGACCTGACGGAACTGGCGTGAGCTCATGAGCCCCGAGTCTAGGCAGCCAGGCCCCCGGGCGGCAGATCCAATTGGCGCGTCCTTGGCCAGTCCGGCCCCGCCCGCCCTAAGCTGCGCGCGCTAAGTTGCGGGCATGGGAAACCGACCCCGGGTCACCGTGCTGGGCAGCCTGAACATGGATATCTCCGTCACCGTGCCCCGGCTGCCGGGACCCGGCGCGACCGTGCTCGGCGCGGCCGCGGTCTTCACCCCAGGCGGCAAGGGCGCCAACCAGGCGGTCGCCGCGGCCCGGCTCGGTGCCCAGGTGCGAATGGCCGGCTGCGTCGGGGACGACGACTTCGGGCGCCGGCTGCTGGAGAACCTGCGTGCGGAGGGGATCGACGCCGGTGACGTCCGGGTCGCGGCGGACGTGGCGACCGGGCTGGCCATGATCTCGGTCGACCAGGCGGGGGAGAACATGATCACGGTCTCGTCCGGCGCCAACCACGAGGCCGGCGAGCAGGAGGTAACCGCCGCGGCCGCCAGCCAGGCCGACGTGCTGGTCATCTGCGCCGAGATCCCGGTGCCCGCGATCCGGGCGGCACTCGCCCGGGCCGGCGGACGGGGCGCCCCCCTAGCCGTGCTCAACCTGGCCCCGGCCCCAGACGAGGCCGCCGCCATCGTCGCGGACGGCGTGGACTGGCTGGTGGTCAACGAGACCGAGGCCGCCGCCATCCTGGGACACCCGGTCGACTTCCGGGC
>JBAPYC010000165.1:0-1597 GCA_049284535.1 Streptosporangiaceae bacterium | reverse complement strand
GGCTGAGCCAGGCCGCCTTTGCCGGGCCGCTGTCGCAGACCCGCGCCACGCGGATCGTGGCGCGGCTGGCCCGGAGCCAGCCCCAGACCGTGCTGGACATCGGCTGCGGCTGGGGCGAGCTGATGCTGCGGGTCCTGGAGGCGGTCCCAGGCGCGACCGGCGTGGGGCTGGACACCCACGAGCCTGACCTGGCCCGGGCCCGGGACAGCGCCGGGAGCCGTGGACTCGCCGACCGGGTCACATTCGTCGCCGAATCCGGTGTCGGCACCACCCGTGAGCCCGCCGACCTGGTGCTCTGCGTCGGGGCAAGCCACGCGCTGTCCGAGGCCGAACCGCCAGCGCACACCGCGGCCGCGCTGGCCGAGCTGCGCCGGCTGGTCACGCCCGGCGGCCGGGTCCTGCTCGGCGAGGGTTTCTGGCACCGGCCGCCGAGCCCGGCCGAGCTGGCCGCCATGTGGCCGGGCACGGCCATCGGCGAACAATGCGATCTGGCCACCCTGGCCGACCTGACCGTCCAGGCCGGCTTCCGCCCGGCCTGGATCGAGACGGCCACGCTGGAGGAATGGGAGGACTTCGAGTCGGCCTACCAGTGCGACCAGGAGGAGTGGCTCGCCGCCCACCCGGACCACCCCCGGGCCGCCGGGCTCCGGGACACGCTGGATCAGCACCGCTCGTACTGGCTGCGCGGATACTACGGCATCCTCGGGATGGCCTACCTCACGCTGATCCCGGCCAGCCAGCCGGCCGCCCCGGACGGCCAGCCAGCGGCCCAGGACGGCTAACCCGCGGCCCAGGCCGCCTGGTCGCCGCCGTACCGGCGCAGTGCACGCGGCCACGACAGCGCCTCCCCGCCGAACTGCCCGGGCGGCCGCACCGTAGTCACCGGACCGCCTGCGCTGTCCAGCGTGGTCAGCCAGGCCAGGCCGCCGTCCGCGCCAGGCCCAGCCAGGTCACCAGGGGCCAGGTCACCAGGGGCCAGATCACGGCCGGCCGCATCGGCCCGCCCGAGCAGCCAGTGCGCGGTGCGCGCCAGGCTGAGCTCGCGGAACACCGTGCCCCCGTGCACCGACTGGCGGGCCAGGCCGCGCAGCGCGGCCGCCGCGCACAGGTAGCCGGTGCCGTGGTCGAGAAGCTGGCACGGCAGCGCACCGGGCCGCTCGCCGTCACCGGATTCGGCCATGGCAATACCGGTGGCCGCCTGAACGATGCTGTCGAAGCCGCGGCGGTCACCCCACGGGCCGCCGCTGCCCCACGCGGACAGGCTCACCACGACCAGGCCGGGATGGCGCTCGGCCAGCGCGTGCGGCGTCAGCCCGAACCTTGCCAGGGCGTGCGGCCGGTACCCGTGCACCAGGACGTCGGCCCCGGACAGCAGCTCGTGCAGCCGGACCAGGCCGCTCGCGGTGCCGAAGTCGAGCAGGGCGCTGCGCTTGCCGGGCAGCCCGTCGTAGGCGTGCACCGGCAGCTCCGGCCGGTCCGGCGGGTCCAGCCGGAGCACGTCCGCGCCGAGCGCGCCCAGGTACCTGGTGGCCACGGGCCCGGCGAGGACGCGGGTCAGGTCGAGCACCCGGACGCCCGAAGCGGGCCGGGCTCCGGC
>JBAPYC010000164.1:0-5716 GCA_049284535.1 Streptosporangiaceae bacterium | reverse complement strand
TCCCGGCGCAGCCGCATCCAGGCGATCTGCCCGAGCGAACGGCCCTCGATGGCCTTGCCTGCCACGCTCGTAGGTGCCTCAGACGACGGGCCACCTGGACCCGACACTTCAATCGGCACAGCCATCGTTAAAAGACCAATCTCTTTTCCCTGGACACAGCGATTACCACGCGGAACCCCCCGCCGTTCAAGACCGCAATATCCGCACAGCACCGACTGTCCGCCCAGCCCGTAAGTGAAGGTTGCGCTATTTCACGCACCGGGGCCAGAGACCCGACCGACTCGTTTCTTGATCGTGATTAAAGTCGTACCGATTTGTCATAGGGCGTTACGTTCGGTACGCAACTGACTAGACAAAGCTCGAGGGAACAACGGTGTTCATGTTTCCAGACGGAGGCTTCGTCGCTTTTGACCGGTACGGTACACCAAATAATTGCGTGAACGGGCGGTGTAGCTGAAACTTCAGCTGAGCTTGGATCAGGTCGGCGCAAGATGTTCGCGACCTCACCCGGCCGGACAGGCAGCTGGAGCACCCACCGGATAGTCAGGCGGGCGATGCGGCCATGTGAGAAAAGGCACAGAGGCCGGCTTCGGGGTCGCTGGGAACGACGGCATCCGGACCGGATGAAATGACGTGGCCGCCGTCCGGCCGACCGGCCCGGCGGTCAGGTGATGCCGTGACGGCGGTCAGATGATGCCGTGGCGGCGGTCAGGTGATGCCGTGGCGGCGCAGGATGTCTGCGACGTCACCGAGGTCGTCGTCATCGTCGGGGGTGTTCTTGGCCTTACGCGCCTTCGCCGGCGCCTTGGCCGGGACCGTAGCCGCGGGCAGGCCTGCCGTCCGCGGGGCCAGCTGCCCGTTGGAACGGGCGCCGGAAACGTTGCCAGCTCCGCCCGGCACGCCGGCCTCGGTGGCCTCGGCGTCCCGGTCGCGGGCGGCCCGCCGGCGCTTGATCGGCCCGGACACAACAAACAGCACGACGGCCAGGCCGGCCAGCACGATCCCGGACCAGACCTTGGGAGAGAAGATGAAGCCCTTGGCGAAATCCCCGACCGCCACGCCCATCTTCCAGAACATCTCGATCGAGCCGGTCAGGTAGGCCGCCATCGGCAGCAGCGACCAGGCCGCCCATCGCAGGCCCGACCCCAGTCCGCGTCTGCGCATGACGAGATAGCTCAGCACCAGGCCCAGCCCGGTCAGCCCTCCGCACAGTGGCAGCCAGGCGATCTTGTCGTACGTAGACATGCGCGCCTCCCGCGGTTCCCTTCCGAGTCTAAGTCGTGAAATCTGCGCCTGCGCGGGGGCTAGCCCCCGGATCGGCCCGCGGGTAGCCCCCGCGGGTAGCCCTAGCGCACGGCCACGCCCTCCGGCGTGGCCGTCAGATCGAGCAGCGAGCCGACCACGATCCGGCCGGGGCCCGGTTCGATCGGGACCATCGAGGGGACGGCGAAAACCTGGCAGCCGGCCGCCTGCGCCGAGGCCACCCCGTTCGGCGAGTCCTCCAGGGCGTAGCTGCGGCCCGGCTCGACGCCGAGCAGCTTGGCCGCGAGCAGGTAGGGCTCGGGGTCAGGCTTGGTCACGCTGACGTCGTCGGCGCACACGGTGGCGTCGAAGCGCATCCCGGTACGCGCCAGCACGGCGTCCATGAAGCGCCGCTCGGAGGAGGTCACCAGGGCATGCGGCAGGCCTGCCGCGGCCACCTCGGCCAGCAGCTCGAGCGCGCCGGGCCGGAACGGCACGCCGTGCTCGCGGACGCGCTCGGCGATCCCGGACATGAGCCATTCGGCGACGGTCGCGGGCGGTGCGGGCTTGGTCGCCTTGGCCAGCAGGTAGCGGACCGTGCGGTCCAGGCTGCCGCCCAGCAGCTGGACCTGGTCGGCGGTGCTCCAGTCCGCGCCGAGCCGGGCCATGACCGCCGTCTCCGCCTCCAGCCAGAGTGGCTCGGAGTCGATGAGCAGCCCGTCCATGTCGAACAGCACCGCGGCGCGCGCGGTCGGCCTGGCGCCACTCATACAGAGAAGTACTTTGCCTCGGGGTGGTGGATAACGATCGCGTCGGTGGACTGCTCGGGGTGCAGCTGCATCTCCTCCGACAGCTCGACGCCGATCCGCGTCGGCTCCAGCAGCCGGGCGACCTTAGCCCGGTCGGCCAGGTCCGGGCAGGCCGGGTAGCCGAACGAATAGCGCGCGCCCTGGTAGTCGACCCGGAAGAAACCGTCCAGGTCGGCCGGATCGGCGTCGCCGATGGCCAGCTCGCGCCGGATCCGGGCGTGCCAGTATTCGGCCAGCGCCTCGGCCAGCTGGACCGAGAGCCCGTGCAGCTCCAGGTACTCGCGATAGGCATTCTTGGCGAACAGCTCGGCGGTGGCCACGGACACGCTCTGGCCCATGGTGGCGAGCTGGAACGCCACCACGTCAGTCTGGCCGCCGTCGGCCTGCGCCCGGAAGAAGTCAGCTAGGCAGAGCCGCCGGTCGCGCCGCTGGCGCGGGAAGGTGAACCGCTCGAGTTCGGTCTCCCCGTCCTCGCCGAGGACGATCAGGTCGTTGCCGGAGCTCACGCAGCGGAAGTATCCGTAGACCACGGCCGCCTCGAGCAGCCCTTCGGTCTGCATCCGCTCGAGCCACATCCGCAGCCGCGGCCGCCCCTCGGTCTCCACGAGCTCCTCATAGGAGGGCCCCTGACCCCGGGATGGCTTGAGGCCCCACTGCCCCATGAACAGCGCCCGTTCGTCCAGGTAGGCGGCGTAGTCAGCCAGCGGGATGCCCTTGATCACCTCGGTGCCAAGGAAGGGCGCTCGCGGCACGGGAACATCCGTCCTGACATCCGAACGGGCGAGGTTGCCCGCCTGGTTATCGCCGCCTGCCGCGGCGGCGCCCGCCCCCAGGCTGGCCCCGTTCCGGCTGGCACTGTTCCGGCTAGCACTGTTCCGGCTGGCACTGTTCCGGCTGGCACGGACCCGGCGGGGACGCAGCTCCGGCAGCTTGGCGCCGGGCTCGCCGCGCTTGACCGCCATGGCGGCGTCCATCAGGCGCAAGCCCTCGAACGCGTCCCGCGCATAGCGGACCTCGCCGTCGAACAGCGCGGCCAGATCCTGCTCCACGTACGCCCGGGTCAGGGCGGCGCCGCCGAGCAGCACCGGCCAGCGCCCGGCCAGGCCCCGGGAGTTCAGCTCGGACAGGTTGTCGCGCATCACCACGGTCGACTTGACCAGTAGCCCGGACATGCCGATGACGTCAGCGCCGTTCTCGTCGGCGGCCGTCACGATGGCTGAGATGGGCTGCTTGATCCCGATGTTCACGACGTCGTAGCCGTTGTTGGACAAGATGATGTCGACCAGGTTCTTGCCGATGTCGTGCACGTCACCCTTGACCGTGGCGAGCACGATCTTGCCCTTGCCTTCTTCATCTGTGCGGGCCATGTGCGGTTCGAGGTAGGCGACCGAGGTCTTCATCACCTCGGCGGAGGTCAGCACGAACGGCAGCTGCATCTGTCCCGAGCCGAACAGCTCGCCGACCGTCTTCATGCCGTCGAGCAGCACGTCGTTGACGATCTCCAGGGCCGGCCGCTCGGTCAGCGCGGCGTCCAGGTCGGCTTCCAGGCCGGCCCGCTCGCCGTCGATGATCCGGCGCTTGAGCCGCTCCCATAGCGGCAACCCGGCCAGTTCGGCCGCCCGGCTGGCCTTCAGGTCAGCCGCGTCGACGCCCTCGAACAGCTCGAGCAGCCGGGCCAGCGGGTCGTAACCCTCCCGCCGCCGGTCATAGACCAGGTCCAGCGCGACCTGCCGCTGCTCGTCGGGGATCCGCGCGATGGGCATGATCCGCGCCGCGTGCACGATGGCCGAATCCAGCCCGGCCCGGACGCATTCGGCCAGGAAGACCGAGTTGAGCACGGCCCGGGCCGCGGGCCGGAGGCCAAAGGAGACATTGGACACACCAAGGGTGGTCTGCACCTCGGGGTGGCGGCGCTTCAGCTCGGCGATGGCCTCGATCGTCTCGATCCCGTCCCGGCGGGTTTCCTCCTGCCCGGTGGCGATGGGGAACGTGAGGCAGTCGACGATGATGTCCTCTGCGCGCATCCCGTAGTTCGCGGTCAGGTCGGCGATCAGCCGCTCGGCCACGGCGACCTTCCAGCCGGCCGTGCGGGCCTGGCCCTGCTCGTCGATGGTCATCGCGACCACGGCCGCCCCGTGCTCGCGGACCATGGGCATCACCTTGGCCAGGCGCGAGTCCGGCCCGTCGCCGTCCTCGTAGTTGACCGAATTGACCACCACCCGGCCGCCGGTGAGCTCAAGGCCCGCCTCGATGACGCCGGGTTCGGTCGAGTCCAGCACCAGCGGCAGCGTGGCCGCGGTCGCCAGCCGGCCGACGATCTCCCGCATGTCGGCGGCGCCATCCCGGCCCACATAGTCCACGCAGACGTCGAGCACGTGCGCGCCGTCCCTGGTCTGGTTGCGCGCGATCTGCACGCAGTCCTCGAAGCGGCCCTCGAGCATGGCATCGCGAAACGCCTTGGACCCGTTGGCGTTGGTCCGCTCGCCGATGGACAGGAACGCGGTGTCCTGACGGAACGGCACGTGCTGGTACAGCGAGGCGACGCCAGGCTCGGCCCGTGGCCTGCGCCGGGCTACCGGCCGGTCCGCCAGCCGGCCGGCCAGCGCGGCGACGTGCTCGGGCGTGGTGCCGCAGCAGCCGCCCACCAGGGACAGGCCGAATTCCCGGGTGAACCGGTCGTGGGCGTCGGCGAGCTGGTCCGGAGTCAGCGGGTAGCGCGCGCCGTCCGGGGTGAGCATGGGCAGCCCGGCGTTCGGCTCGCAGGAAATCGGGATCCGGGCGTGCCCGGCGAGATAGCGCAGGTGCTCGCTCATCTCGCCCGGCCCAGTGGCGCAGTTCAGCCCGATCATGTCGATGCCCAGCGGTTCCAGGGCGGTCAGCGCCGCGGCGATCTCGCTGCCGAGCAGCATCGTGCCCGTGGTCTCGATCGTGACCTGGACGATGATCAGCGCATTCGCGGTCTTCGGCGCCATCCTGGCGATGGCCCGCCTGGCCCCAATGATGGCCGCCTTGGCCTGCAGCAGGTCCTGGCAGGTCTCGATGATCAGCGCGTCGGCTCCCCCGCGCAGCAGGCCTTCGGCGTTGAGGAGGTAACTATCACGCAGCTCACCGAACGTGGTGTGGCCGAGCGTGGGCAGCTTGGTGCCGGGGCCGATGGAACCGAGCACCCAGCGCGGGCGGTCCGGGGTGCTGAACCGGTCAGCCGCGGCCCGCGCCAGCCCGGCGGCCGCCTCGGACAGCTCTCCGATCCGTTCCGCGATCCCGTACTCGCCCAGGTTGCTCAGGTTGGCGCCGAACGAGTTGGTGGTGACACAGTCCGCGCCCGCGTCGAGGTAGGCCTCGTGGATTCCGGCCACGATGTCCGGCCGGGTCACGTTCAGGATCTCGTTGCAGCCCTCATAGCCGGCGAAATCGCCGATCGTGGCGTCGCTCGCCTGGAGCATTGTCCCCATCGCCCCGTCGGCTACCACGACGCGCTCGCCCAGGGCGGCCCGTAGTGTGCTCACCGGTCTTATTCTAAGTGCGGCCCGTTCTGCGTGCGGCCGGCCGGACATGCCGGCCGGTCACCCAATGAGCAAGCCCGAGCACGTAGGCTATAGACGACGGGCTGTGCATGCCGGCTGGGGAGGTGGCGAGTCATAGAGTTCAACGACATCGGGGAGCTC
>JBAPYC010000163.1:0-12939 GCA_049284535.1 Streptosporangiaceae bacterium | reverse complement strand
GTCGGCGGCTGCCGTCTGGGGCTCGGTCGCCGGGCCGCCGTCCCGGGATTTCATCTGCTCACCGCGGGCGACAGCTGCGACAGCGATTCGGCCAGGGCGTTCACCGCCGCCGACAGCTGGCGTCGCTCGGCGCTGCTCACCTGGGTGTACTCCACGTAGCCGGTGTCGTCGTATCCCGGGCTGGCCTTGTAGTGCGTCATCAGGTTAGTGATCGCGGTGTTGCGCTGCTGGATCTGGGTCAGCAGGCTCGCGTCCTTCTGCTGCACGTGGGGCTGGAGCAGCCTGACGACTTCCATGGCCGCCTCGACGTTGGCCGCGAACACGGGAAGGTCGGTCTGGGAGTACCGCTCTTCCTCACCGGTGATCTTGGACGTCGCCGCCTCGTTAATCAGGTCGGTGGCCCCGCTGGCCATCTCCAGCGGGTTGTACTGCGCGCTGTGGACCAGGGGCAGCAGCTGCTGCTCGTTCTTGACCAGGCCGTTGCAGAGCTTCGCCGTCCCGGTCAGCGTGTTGTCCTGCCAGAGCAGCTGCTCGATCCGGTGGAAGCCGGTGAACTGCGAGGCCACGGTGACCGGGTTCTCCCACCGGCCGTCGATCTGGGTGTCCAAGCTGCCCCAGATCTCGGCCACCGGCTCGATCCGCTCGTAGTACACGCGCGCCTGCGGGTAGAGCACCTTGGCCTGGCTCATGCTGCCCGCGTCGATCGCCTGGCAGAACGTCTGAGTGTGGCTGATCAGGCCGGAGGTGTTCTGCGTGACGTAGCTGGAGTAGTTCTTCACCGCGGCGGCCAGCTGCGGATTGCTCTGCCACGACGGGCCGGTGGCCTTGCCGGTCACGGTCAGGGTCCAGCGCGGCTGGGATGCACCAGGGCAGTTGATCTTGTAAGAGCCGGGCTGGATGTTCAGCGAGAAGCCGCCGGACAGCCCGGGCGTGAGGTTTTCCTGCTCGCCCAGGATCTTGGCCAGGTCGGAGGTGCGCAGCTCGGCTTCGGACACCGAGCCGGCGTCCTTGTTGGTCACGGTGAAGTCGGCCGCGCCGGCCGTGATGCTGGCTGGCTTGGGCTGGCAGCCCTGGGGGGTCAGGTCGATCGTGACGGTGCTGCTCTTGCCCGTAGTGCCGGTGCCGGCCGATCCCTTAGAGGCCGAGCTCGAGCATCCCGTCGCCACGAGCGCGAGGACGGCGGCCACTGACGCCACCATCACGCCGCGGCGTCCCCGTCGCCTGCCGTTACTGCTCACGACCCGCAAACTCCTTGTACTCGTTCGGACACATGCTGACCCAGGCCGTCCGGCTGCGGCCGGAGGGACGTCTTTTTCCGGTCGGCTTATTGCGGCGGTCGGCTTATTGCGGCGGCTGGCTTATTGCGGCGGCGTGCCGATGGCCGGGCGGGCGACCGACCCGCCGGCGCTTCGGCGGCCACCGGGCGTCTGGCGGGCTTTCCTGCTGGCCAGGCCACGATCGCCACCATGGGGACCAGGTAGGCCAGCCAGGCGATGACCTCGATCCAGACCGGGTACGGCTGGATGCCCAGCACGCCGGTCAGCAGCGAGGACAGCGGCGTGCTCGGGCGGACCAGCCAGGACAGGTCGAACGCCTGGGTCTGCCCGACGCTGAGCCAGCCCGCCTCGTTGGCAGTGTGGAAGGCCGTCATGACCAGGCCGGCGGCCACGACCACCAGGACCAGGCCGGTGATCCGGAAGAACCGCGCCAGGTTCAGCCGCACCCCGCCCTTGTAGATGGCATAGCCCGCCGTCGCCGCCAGCAGGATCCCGAGCACCGCGCCGAGCCAGGAGGTGGTGGCATCCCCGGAGGCGTGAAAGGTGGCCAGCAGGAACACCGCCGTCTCGAAACCCTCGCGCAGCACGGCCAGGAACGCCATCAGCACCAGGGCCCGGCTCGACCCGGACTCCAGGGCCGAGGCCGCCGCGCCCTCCAGGTCGTGCTTGAGTCCCCGGGCGTGCTTGCGCATGAAGAGGATCATGTAGGTGACCATGCCGGCAGCCAGCGCGCCGACGACGGTCTCGAGCTCTTCCTGCTGCCGCTGCGGCAGGTCAGACGAGATCACCTGCAGGGCGATGGCGATGGCGATGCAGATCGCGACGGCTGCGGCGGTGCCGAACCAGACCTGACGCAGCGCGTCCTTCCGGCCCTGCTGGCCGAGGAAAGCGGCGATGATCCCGACGATCAGGGCTGCCTCGAGACCCTCTCGCAGCCCGATCACGAACGTGGGCAGCACCGGCCGACCTCCCCCTTTGGAGTAGTTATCCGTGCAGGCCCACGTTGATAAGGTAAGCCTTACCTAACTTGATACGCGGCCCGGTTGTCAAGTGTCGGCGAGTCTCGTTTTCTGCCCAGCGCGCCCGTTGCGCTGGTTGTTTAAGGCACAGCTGAAAGGGTTTGCCGCCCCGCCCGGCCGCTGGCGATCCTGAGAGCGGTAACCACTAGCCGGTGGTCCCGACGAGCGGTGGGCTGGGCATGGTGCTGCGAGTCATGCCTAGCCCACCCTCATGAGCAGCGCACCCCTCCTGAGCTGGCCTGCTCTTACCCGCCCTGCAGCAGCTTGGTGCCCAGCGGCGTCAGCACGTGCAGGACGGCGCTGCCCTGGCGGTGGGTGATGATGAGACCGGCGCGCCGGAGCACACTCGCGTGCTGGCTGGCCGCGGCGATCGAGATACCGGTGCGTTCGGCCAGCTCGCTGGTGGTACAGCCGTCCGCGATGCAGCCGAGCACCGCGGCCCGGTTCCGGCCGACCAGCGCGGCCAGCGCCGGTCCCCGCCGCTGCGGGCCGTCCCACAGCCGGGGGTGGCCGTTCCCGCCGTCGCCCGCCGGCACAATGAGCCGCGGTGGCTCCAGTGGGTTGTTCGGGTTCTCGTGCAGGCTCGGCCCGGCGCCCACGAACACCGAAGGGACGACCATGAGGCCCTTGCCGTTCAGGTGCATGTGCCCCTGGCCGGGAATCAGCACCTCCAGGACCGGCGGGTGCCACCGGATCTGCGGGCCTTGCAGCGAGGCCAGCAGGCGGGTGGCGCCCTCGCGGGCCAGCCTCCGGTGGCGTGCGGCCTGCGCCGCGTGCAGCCGGGCGCTGATCTGTGGCCAGTACGGCTGGACCAGCGCCCGGTAGGCGGCCTCGACCGCCTCGCTCAGCTCCTCCAGCGCGCCGGTTTTGGCCATGGCCCAGGACGACGGGGGCAGCCGGCTGAGCCGGTCGACATATTCCATCTCCACCAGCAGCTGCTCGCGCGGGATCTCGAGCAGGGCCTGCACGCCCGCCTCGATCGTGGGCATCTCGCCGGTGAGCGTGTACAGGTCGACGCCATGGCAGCCGGGCGGGATCAGCGCCGTCAGCGGCCGCATCTGCGGCGTGACCTTGTTCCGGACCTGGCCGTGCCATTCGGCGAACAGCCTGCGCGGCGGCCGCGGGTCCTTGAGCAGCGACACCGCCATCACCGTCTCGGCCAGCGGTCCCAGGGTCGGGCTGACCTGGATGCGGGCCAGGTCGCCGTCGGTGAAGTGGATCCGCCAGACCATGATGTCAGCGTCAGCCCGGCTCTGATAACAGTTCAATAGCGGGGAACGCGCAGTTTGGCTGCGTGTCACGAGGGAAAGGCGTTTGGAGGGGCTAGTGTGCTCCCAGAGGAGGCGCTCTATGGTCCGCAAAGCACTCGGCCTGCTGCTGCCGGCGGCGATCGGCGCGGTGGTCGCCAGCCAGTACAAGGAGATCAGCCGCTACCTCAGGATCCGGCAGATGTCACAGGGCAGTGGCGATGGCCACCCGCAGAACGTGCCGGCCGAGGGAGTCCACGCTTACCCTTCGCACGCAGGCGAGGGCGCGCTGGACGGCACCGGGGAGTTCGACTCGCCCAGTCGCGGTGGTGGTCCCGCCGCCGCGGACACGGCGCAGCCCTCGGATCGCCGGCCGTAGCGGGTCCCTTTTACGACCGGAACAGGGCGCTGTAGGCGTTGAGGGCAGGCTGCCCGCCGAGGTGCGCGTACAGCACGGTGGAGTCCGGCCCGATCCGGCCGTCGCGGACCAGGTCGATGAGCGCTGCCATGGACTTGCCCTCGTAGACCGGGTCCAGGATCATCCCCTCCAGCCGTCCGCTCAGCCGGATCGCGTCCAGCGTGGACTGCACCGGTATGCCGTAGTAGTCCCCGGCCCACCCGGGCAGCACGGTGATCTCGTCGTCGCGCAGGTCCCGGCCCAGGCCGGTCAGCTCGGCCGTCTGACGCGCGATTTTCTCCACCTGGGCCTGGGTCTCCGCCAGCTTGGCCGAGGCGTCGATGCCGATGACCCGGCGCGGCCGGTCCTGCCCGGCGAAGCCGGCGATCATCCCGGCCTGGGTGGAGCCGGTCACGCTGCAGACGATGATCGTGTCGAAGAACACCCCGAGCCCGGCCTCCTGCTGCCGGACCTCCTGCGCCCAGGCGGCGAAGCCCAGCCCGCCCAGCCGGTGATCCGAGGCGCCGGCCGGGATGGCGTACGGCCGGCCACCGGACGCGCGGACGTCCTCCAGCGCCTGCTCCCAGCTGGACTTGATGCCGATCCCGAAGCCCTCGTCCACCAGCCGGACGTCCGCGCCCATGATCCGGGAGAGCAGGATGTTGCCGACCCGGTCATTGACCGCGTCCGGCCAGTCGACCCAGCTCTCCTGGACCAGCAGGGCCTTCAGCCCCAGCCGGGCCGCGACGGCCGCGACCTGACGGGTGTGGTTGGACTGCACGCCGCCGATCGAGACCAGCGTGTCGGCTCCCTGGGCCAGCGCGTCCGGCACCAGGTACTCCAGCTTGCGGGTCTTGTTCCCGCCGTAGGCCAGCCCGGAGTTGCAGTCCTCCCGCTTGGCCCAGATGGCCGCGCCGCCCAGGTGGGCGGACAGCCGCTCCAGCGGGTGGACCGGACTCGGGCCGAATAGCAGCGGGTACCGCGGGAAATCGCTCAGCGCCATCAGGCCTCCCGGTCCGTTCGGCTGGGCGCGGTCAGCTGCCGCCCGGCAGCACGCGCGCCCGCTGGTCCACGCCCAGCTCGCCGTAGGGGTAGTCCTCCGGGTGCGGGTCGCTGGCGGCGTCCAGCGCGGCTGTCTCGGCCGCCGTCAGGTGCAGCCCGGCCGAGCGCAGGTTGGCCTCGAGCTGGTCCAGCGTGCGGGCGCCCAGGATGGTCGAGGTGACCCCGGGCCGGTCGGTGACCCAGGCCAGCGCGACCTCGGCCATGGAGATCCCGCGGTCTTCGGCCACCTTCTGCACCGCGTCGATGACGTTCCAGGTCCGCTCGGTCCCGCGCCGGTCCCAGGCCTCCATGCCGCGGTTGGGGTCCTCGCCCAGGCGGGTCTCGCCGGCCGGCCGCTCGTCCCGCTTGTACTTGCCGGACAGCCAGCCGCCGCCGAGCGGGCTCCACGGCAGCATGCCCAGCCCGGCGTCCAGCACCGCGGGCACGATCTCCCACTCGATCTCGCGGGCCAGCAGGCTGTACTGCGGCTGGAGGGTCACCGGCGCGGCCACGTTCAGCAGCCGGGCCAGATAGACGGTCTTGGTCAGCTGCCAGCCGGTGAAGTTGGACAGCCCGTAGTAACGGATCTTGCCGGCCCGGATGAACCCGTCCAGCGTGCGCAGCGTCTCCTCCAGCGGCGTCAGCGCGTCGTAGGCGTGGACCTGGTACAGGTCGACCGAGTCCAAGCCGAGCCGGCGCAGCGAGGCGTCCAGCGCGCGGGTCAGGTGCCGCGCGGACAGCCCGGCGCTGTTGGGGTCGTCGCCGAGTGCGAACCGGCCCTTGGTGGCCAGCACCACCGGCTCGGTGACGTCGGCGGGCCGGCTGGCGAACCAGCGGCCGATGATCTCCTCGGAAACGCCGTGGCTGTACACGTCCGCCGTGTCCACGAAGGTGCCGCCCGCCTCGACGAAGCGGTCCAGCTGCTGGTGGCTGCCATTCTCGTCGGCTTCGGTGCCGAACGTCATCGTGCCCAGGCACAGGCTCGACACGGCACAGCCGCTGTTTCCTAGCGTTCGATAGTCCATGCCGTCAGGCTACCGAGCCGGGACCGGGCCAAACCGAACCCGGGTGGGCTTGAACCAGGCCGTTCAGAACAGGACGTACACCTTGCGGAGCTTCTCGTGGATCTGCCACGTGCCGGACCAGCCACGGGGGAAGACCGCGGTGTCGCCCGGGCCGATGTCGGCCGGCTCGCCGCCGTCCGGGGTCACCGTCATCCGGCCGGACAGGATGTGCACGAACTCGTTGTCGGCCAGGCTCCACCGGGACGGGCCCGCGGTGCACTCCCAGACCCCGGCTTCCTGGTCGCCCTCGCCGCTCCACAGCGTGGTGCCCGAGGTGTGCATGACCTCGCCGGTGGCCTCGTCCAGCGGCCCCCAGTCCTCGAGCTTGGCGTCGGCGGCGGTGGCCAGGAAGGGGGTGGCGGTGATCATGACGAGGTGATCCTCTCCGGGAAGGGCAGGGCGATGGGGTCGGTGGCCAGCCGGCTGTGGCCGGATTCGTCGAAGCGGCCGAGGCCGAGCGGCGAGGTGTCGAGCACCTCGCAGGACCCGGTCAGCGCCACGTCGGCCGCCGCCCGGGCCACCGCAGGCCCCCACATCATGCCGGCCCCGCCCGCGCTGGCCACGGTGACGTCGTCCCGGCCGGGTGCCCGGCCGATGATGGGCAGGTGATCCGGGGTGAAGTCGATGGTGGCGGCCCAGATCCGGCGCAGCCCGAGCTGCGCGGTGACCGGGACCAGGTCGGCCAGCCGGGCCCGCATCTTGGCCAGGTAGCCCTCGTCGACCTCGCGGTTCTCGCCCGGCGGCTCGTCCGGGTTGCTCATGCCGAACAGCAGGCCGCCCTCCTCGGGCCGCCAGTAAAGCCCGGCGGCCAGGTCGAACACCATCGGCACCCGGGCCGGATCCAGATCCGGGTGCTGTTCGGTCACCGCGACCTGGTGCCGGGCACCGCCGGCCGGGATCGCGATACCGGCCAGCTGGCCGACCGCGGCCAGCTTCGGGCCGCCGGTCAGCACGACCAGGCCGGCGCTGATCGGGCCGCTGCTGGTCTCGACCGTCCCGCCCGCAGCCAGGCCGCGGAACGCGACATGCTCGCGGATCTGGACGCCGGCCCGGATCAGCGCCACGGTGTAGGCGGCCACGTTGCGCGGCGGGGCGATGAACCCGTCCTGGTCGCAGAAGGTCCCGCCGAGCGTGCGCCCGGGGGCCAGCGTCGGGTTGACCGCGTCCACTTCTGCGGGCTCCAGCCAGCGCACCGGGACACCCAGCGCGGTCTGCATCGCCATCCGCTCGTGCGCCGCCGCGACCTCCGCGTCGGTGAAGCAGGGCAGCAGGTAACCCTGCTCGGTGAACCCGGAGTCGGTGCCGAGCTCGTCCCGCTGGCTCAGGTAGAACTGCCGGGACCAGACCCCGAGCCGGACCGCCTCGGGCGTCCCGCCCTGCATCCTGACCACGCCGGCCGCCCGGCTGCTCGCCCCTTGGCCGAGCTGGCCCTTCTCGATCAGCACGACCCGGCCGAGCCCGGCGCGGCGCAGGAAATACGCGCACCACGCGCCGACCGTGCCGCCGCCCACTACCACCGCGTCCGCGGAATCACTCATTGGCACAGCATCGATGCTGGCATAGACTGAACATTCAGTCAATGCCCGGGCCGCTCGCCTGGCCTGCTGGGAGGTGCCGCCGATGTACGGGTTGTCGGACGCAGACCGCGCGATCCAGGCGCGGGCCCGGGAATTTGCCGGCGAGCTCATCGGATTCGAGGACCAGGCCGAACGGGCTGGCGGCGAGCTACCGCGTGATGTCACCGCGGCTCAGGCCAAGCGCGCCCGCGAGCTGGGCCTGTACGCGACGAACATGCCCGCGGACCTAGGCGGGCCGGGCTGTACCTTCCTGCAGCAGGTCCTGGTGCAGGAGCAGATGGGCCGGGTGACGAACGCGCTCGGCTGGGTCGCGGCCACGCCGCCGTCCTGGCTGCCCGCGGTGGCCACGCCGGACCAGATCGAGCGCTACGTCCGGCCCGCGATCGCGGGGGAGCGGGAGGAGTGCTACGCCATCACCGAGGAGGGCGCGGGCTCCGACGTGGACGCCATCACGGCCACCGCCCGCCGGGACGGCGACGGCTACCTGCTCAATGGGGTCAAGTGGCACGTGACCTCGTACAACTCGGCTGACTACGCGTTCTTCCAGGCCCGGCTGCAAGGCGGGCCGCACGACGGCGAGCACGCCATGTTCCTGGTCGACCTGCCCAGCCCGGGCGTGAGCGTGGTCCGCACCCCCGCCTACTCGCACACGATCAGCCACCATCATCCGATCGTGGCGTTCACCGACGTGCGGGTGCCAGCGGCCAACCTGGTCGGGGCCGAGGGCGACGGGATGTCCTTCGCTTACGAGTGGTTCCGCTACGAGCGGCTGATGGTGGCGGCCCGCTGCCTGGGCGCGGCCGGCCGTCTCACCGCCGAGATGACCGCGTTCGCCGCCGCCCGTGAGGTGGGCGGCCAGCCCATCAGCGAGTACGGCCTGGTGGCCGGCATGCTCGCGGACAGCCTCACCGAGCTGTTCGCGGCCCGGGCGATGACGTACGAGACCGCCCGGGGCATCGACGAGGGCACCGACGTCAAGATCTCCCACGCACAGTGCTCGATGGCCAAGCTCTACGCCTCGGAGATGGCCGGCCGGGTCGCCGACCGGGCCGTCCAGGTCTTCGGTGGCCGCGGTTACATGCGCGAGAACGTGGCCGAGCGCTTCTTCCGCGAGCTGCGCGTGGAACGCATCTGGGAAGGCACCAGCGAGATCCAGCGCATGATCATCGCCCGGCAGATGACCAAGCGCACCCCCGCCGCCCTCGCCTAAGGCACCCCGACGTCAGCCGAGGCAGACGTCAGCCGAGGTAGTAGTCCGTGGGGAGGTTGGCCTCGATGGCGGCCAGCACCTCGGGGTCGTCCGGGGTGGTGCGGGGGCGGAACCGCGCCGCCACCGTCCCGTCCGGCCGCACCAGGAACTTCTCGAAGTTCCACTGGATGTCGCCGGCGTCGCCCTGCGCATCCGCCACGGCGGTGAGCTCGTCGTAGATCGCGTGCCGTCCGTCCCCGTTGACCTCGATCTTCTCGAACATCGGGAAGGTCACGCCGTAGGTCGCGGAGCAGAACTCGGCGATCTGCTCGGACGAGCCGGGCTCCTGCCCGCCGAACTGGTTGCACGGGAAGCCGACCACGGCGAAGCCACGCTCGGCGAACTGCTCGTGCAGCTTTTCCAGCTCGGAGTACTGGGGCGTCAGCCCGCACTTGGAGGCCACATTGACCACTAGCAGTGTCTTGCCGTCCAGTTCCTCGGAGCCGAGGGAGGAGTCCTGGCCGGACAGGGTCCTGACGGGAATCTCGCGTATCGTCACACGACCACGCTAGCGGACCGGGAACGCTGGCCGGGCGGCCCCGCTACCCGACCGGGCGCCACACCGACTGGCTCAGGTAGCCCCGGGCAACCGTGGTCACGTAGGCGTACACGGCGTCCTCGTCGGGCGACAGCGGCCCGGGGGAGGCGTGCGACGAGGCCAGGCCCCGCTGCACCGATTCGCAGGCCAGCCAGTCCTGCTTGTTGGTGATGTCCCAGAATTTCACCGCGTAGGCCGGATCGAAGTCCGGCCGGGCCACCGCCTCGGGCGCGAAGGCCCAGGAGCACTCGATGGTGGTCCGGTCGGCGGCCACCGGGATGAGCCGGTGCGTCATCACGTAGTCCGGGTGCAGGCTCAGCAGCACGTTCGGGAAGATGTTGACGTAGATGACCGTGCGCAGGCCGTGAGCGTCCAGCCCGCGCAGTGGGTCGCCGCCGCTGCTGCCGTCCAGGGACATGGTGGTCATGCCCTCGCGCAGGTCCATCCAGCCGCCGATCCAGGCGCCGTCGGCCGCGTAGTTCTCGCCGCTCTTGGGCGGGCTGACCCGGCACAGTTCGGGATGGATGGACGGGCAGTGGTAGCACTCGTGGTAATTCTCGGTCAGCGTCTTCCAGTTGGCCGCGGCGTCATAGCGGTGAGCGCCCGCGGTGACCAGGCGCTCCGGCTCGTACGGCGCGACCAGCTCGTCCAGCTTGGCCAGCGCCTCGGACAGCGATCCCGCCGCCCCGGCCGAACCATCCACGAAGACCAGCCCGTGCCACTCGGTTACCGGCAGCGGGGTCAGGCCCCATGCACCGAAGTCGAACCCGCGCACCTTGCGGAACCCGGCGGCCGCGGCCAGCTCGCCGGACAGCGTGTAGGTCCAGGCGTGGTACGGGCAGACGATGACCCTTTCCTTCGCCGTGCCGCCGCACGGGAGCAGCTCATGGCCGCGGTGCCGGCAGGTGTTCGCGAACGCCCGCAGCTCGCCGTCCTCGCCGCGGACCAGCAGCACGCCGCCGATGCCAGTCGCCTCGGCCCGCTGGTCGCCCGGCTCCGGCAGCTGCTCGCTGCGTCCCACGCACATCCAGCCGCCGTCGAAGAAGTGCCGCTGCTCCCAGGCGAATACCGCCGGGTCCACGTAGGCCGCCCGCGGCAGCATCCGGCTCTCGCCGAAGGGGCGCAGCGCCGCCGCCAGCTCCCCGCGGTCCAGCGGGGCGGCCGGCCGGGCCGGAGCCGCCAGTGTTGTGGCCGGCGGCGTCGCGAACTCCCTATTTTGACTGACCATACAGTCAAGCGTAGGCGGCACTCAGCCCGCTGTCCAGGCACTGCCCCGTCCAGACGCCGCCGTGTCCCGGCTTGCGGACCCGTGCCCGCGCTGCGGATACTGGCAGCATGGTTGACCGTAATGTCCTGGGCGGCGAGCTCGAGCCGTGTGGAACTGATCCGCTCACCGGCTTCTACCGGGACGGATGCTGCACGACCGGCCCTGAGGACATGGGCAGCCACACCATCTGCGCGGTGGTGACCTCGGAGTTCCTCGAGCATCAGCGCAACATCGGCAACGATCTGTCGACGCCGATGCCGCAGTTCCGGTTCCCCGGTCTGCAGCCGGGGGACCGGTGGTGCGTGACCGCGGCCAACTGGCTGCAGGCTCACCGGGACGGGGCGGCCGCCCCGGTGATCCTGGCCTCGACCCACCAGCGCGCGCTGGAGATCGTCCCGCTGGAGATCCTCCGGCCGTACTCCGTCGACGTCCCGGCCGACCTCGGCGCCCTCGACGAATAACCCAGGCCATCAGCTAACCCAGGCCATCAGCGCGAGTTAACGGCCCCGGCGTGCGCCTGGATTTCCTCCCACGCCGCCGGGGTCAGGCTGTAGGCGCCCACGCTCCCGCCGGCCAGCCGCTGCCACCAGTCCGGCCTGATCAGCGTGACCACGGCCGCGGCCGTGACGGGGAGCGGTGCCAGCCAGTCACCCCGGGCCGGGGTCAGCTCTTCCCGGCTGCCCCGGTACGGGCCCAGGCCCGCCACGGCACTGGCTATCTCGCGGGCCACATCGCGCCGCCTCCCATGCTGGGCTGCCCCCAGGACCGCGAGCAGCAGCTGGTGGGTCCGCGCTCCGGGCCGTCCCGCGGGCTGCGGCCGGGACGTGCCGGACGTGGCCACCTCGAGCAGCGCCCCGGTCAGGTCCACACCCGAGGCCAGCGCGTTAACCGGCTCTACCAGCCGCGGGTTGATGTCGATGAAGAACAGGCCGCCCGGTCCGGCGATCACGTCCGCGGACAGGGCTCCGTGCCAGTCCAGCGCCGCTCCGAGCCGGGCCATGTGCTCACGCACACCGGGCAGGTCGAGCCCGAGCTTATGGCTGGCCCCGCCCGACGCGCCCTCGCGGACCCGCTGGCAGGCGTGGAACGCCACCAGCTCGCCCCGGGCAAACACGGCCTGCGCCATCACCAGCCGCCCCGTCACCGGCCGCTGCACCAGCATGCCCCCGCCAGCGAAGGCTCCCTGCCGCTCGCAGGTTTCCGCCAGCCGCCGGAGCTCGTCGCGTGTGCCCACGCGCTGGACCCCGGCTGAGGCGGTCCCGATCGGCGTCTTCACGAACGCCGGCAGGCCGGTCTCCCCGGCCGCCACCAGCTCGGCCGCGCTGGCCGCCACCACCGCGGGAGGCTGCGGCACCCCGATCCGGGCCAGCGTGCGGCAGGCCGACACCTTGTCCTGCACCTGGGCCAGCTCGGTGAAGCCGGGCACCGCTGTGGCCAGCCCGGCCGCCTCGATCCGGTCGCGGCCCAGGGCCATGACCGCGGCCTGTTCCTGCACAGGCAGCAGCACGTCCGCGCCCTGCCGGGTGGCGACCTCCAGGGCGGCGTCCAGCCACCCGAGCGGGTCCCGGCCCACCGCCGGGACGTCGTGAACCCGCCGTACGTGCCGGGTCATGCGCCCCAGGCACAGGCCGGCCGCAGACAGTGCTTCCACCCGGTGACCAGCCCGGGCCAGCACGGTTGCGCACTGCCGGGAGGTCAGCCCGGCCCCGTCGCTCAGCAGAACGAGCACTGCGCATCACTCCGATCCCGCTCTCGCGCGGCGCACTGCGGTCGCGCCGTCCTATGTATAGGATGTAAGCATACGTCATATACTTTGGCTGGCAAGGGATAAATAAGGGATGAGTAAAGGAGGCTGCCGTGGCTCGTGCCGCGCAGATTAGCCGCGAGGCGGTGCTGTCCGCGGCGCTGGCGCTGGCCGACTCCGAAGGCCTGGAGGCGGTCACCATGCACGCCGTCGCCCGGCGCCTCCAGGTCACGCCGATGGCCCTGTACCGGCACGTCGATGACAAGAACGCGCTGCTCGACGGGCTGGTCGAGCAGCTGCTGACCGAGTACCCGCTGCCCCTGGCCGAGCAGTCGTGGGAGGAACGCCTGATGACCCTGGCTGCCGGGATCAGGGACACCGCCCGCCGGCATCCGGCTGTGTTCCCGCTGCTGCTGACCCGGCCAGCGGTCACCCCGGCGGCTCGCGAGGTCCGGGACGGGGTGCACGCGGCCCTGCGCGAGGCCGGCCTGTCCGGACCCGCGGTGGGCCGGGCCGAGC
>JBAPYC010000162.1:0-10226 GCA_049284535.1 Streptosporangiaceae bacterium | reverse complement strand
GGCCAGGGCCGCGCGGGCGGGCCGCAGGGAGCCGTCCGGCCCCAGCACCTGGCCGATCCCGGCCAGCGGCCCGGACAGGTGCGCCAGCTGCATGATCTCACCCGCCGCGCCCGCGCCGCCCCGGGGCACGGCCGGCACCACGTGGTGATTGAGCAGATCGGCGAGCCGCAGGCACAGCCCGGCGGACACGGCGGCGTCGCCGGACAGGAACGTCAGCAGCCGGGCCGTGATGACCGCCCGCACCTCGGGCGCCTCCAGCCACGGCGGGCCGCCCGCGGCCCGGGCCAGCAGCAGGTTGCGCTGGTGAGTCCGCTGCTGGTCCTCGGTCAGCCGGACCGCGGACAGCTTGCCCATGCCGGTGTTCACGCCGTACACCGGCTGCCCGTCGCGGAGCAGCCGCCGGGCCTGCGCGCAGCGCCGTTCGGTCAGCTCCAGCAGGTCCGGGCCGATGCGCACCGGCTGGCCGGCGGCCACGGCCCGGATGAGCCCGGGGTCGGCAATACCGGCCGCGGTGATCTCCAGCGCCGGCGTCACTAGCGGTACCGCAGCATCGTTCCCGCGTCCTGCTCCTCGGCCCGCCGCAAGATGGCCAGGCCCACGGCGATATCGAGAATGGCCAGGCCGCGGTGCCACAGCAGGATCCGCTCGTCGTCCCGTTCCCGGCCTGGCTTATCCCCGGCGACGATCTGGCCCAGCTCGGCATGCAGCGACTCCGCCGTGAGCCGTCCGGTGTCCACGTGCCGCCGCAGCGCGCCGAACCGGCCTGACTGGGACTCCCGCCAGTCGTCCACGACCACCTTGTCCATCACATCGAGCAGGTCGAGCTCGACCGCGCTGATCGTGCCGTAGGGGACGACAAAGGCGCCGGGCCTGACCGCCGCGGTCCGCAGCAGCGGCTCCGGCGTGGTCAGCCGCGAGGCCTCGACCAGGATGTCGGCTCCGTCGAAGGTCTCCTCGGCGGTGGCGGCGACCCGGATCGCGGTGCTGGTGACCGCGGCCAGCTCGGCCGCGAAGGCCTCGCGGGACTCCGGCCGGCGGCTGGTGACGCGGATCTCCTTCAGGTCGAACAGATGGTCCAGCAAGATCACGTTCCAGAACGCGGTGCCGCGCGCCCCGACATGGCCGAGGACCCGGGCGTCGCGCCGGGCCAGGTAGCGCGCGCCCACCGCGGTCATGGCCCCGGTGCGGCAGGCAGTGATCAGCGTGGCGTCCATGATCGACAGCGGGACGCCGGTGCGCGGGTCATACAGGGTGAGCAGCCCGAGCTCGCTCGGCAGCCCGGCGGCGTAGTTCGTGACGAAGTCGCCGACCACCTTGATCCCGCTCACCCCCGGCACCGACAGGTGCCCGCGGAGCACGTTGAAGTGCCCGGCACCGCCGTTGTCCGGGACCAGGTGCACCCGCGGCTCCACCACCGTGCGGCCCCGGCCGTGTGCGCGCACGGCATCCTCCACCGCGGTGAGGATGTCCGCGTGGGTCAGGCCGAGAGAGTCGATGTCCGGCCCGGACAGGAAGCGGAGCCACAGCCCGCCCGATGCGCCGCCCTCGGTCACCTCAGCTCCACCTCCGTAGTACCTCCAGCAACTTAACGCCCGAGGGCAGTCCGCCTAAGGCGGGTCTTAGCCGGGCACGGGCCGGTTCAGGCCTAGAAATAAGGCATCAGCACGACGCGGAACGCCAGGTCTTAGGCATAAATTCGGTTTCAGATCGGAAAGTCAACGGGGGGATAGCGAGGAGCAACTCATGGTGCCATATCAGTCCAGTCTTCTGCTCGATACCGAGCGGGTGAAGAGCGCGGCCGAGATCCGGCGCGCGGACGAGCAGCTCGGGCATCTGGCCGCGCGCGTGTCGGGCCTCTGGCACCGGGTGACCAGTTACCGGCCGGTCCACACCGGCCGGCGCTTATCGCGGAAGGCGGCCGGCCCTTCCTGAGCGTCCGCGCTGTGGTAGACCGGCGCCCAGATCCGCTCGGCCTCCTCGAACAGGTCGGGCCGCGACAGGTAGGCGGTGCGCTTAGCGGCCAGCACGGACAGCGGTGCGTTGGCGGCGATCCGCTCGGCCAGCGCCTGCGTCCGCGCCCGCAGGTCCGCCAGCGGCACGACCTCGTTCACCAGCCCGATCTCATGTGCCCGCTGGGCGCTGAGCGGGTCGCCGGTGAGCAGGATCTGCAGCGCGACCCGGGGCGGGATCAGCCAGGACAGCGGGGCGGCCCACGGGGAGCCGCGGCCCACCTTCACCTCGCTGATCGCGAACGTCGCGGTGTCGGCGGCGACGCACAGGTCGCAGCTCTGGGCGAGCAGGAACCCGCCGGCAAAGGCCACCCCGTTCACCGCGGCGATGGTCGGCTTGGGCACGTCGATGTTGCGGCCGAACTGCGGCACGAAGTCCGGCGGCGGCACGGTGAGCGCGGTGTCGGCCATCTCCTTGAGGTCCCCGCCCGCGCAGAACGCCTTGTCCCCGGCGCCGGTGAGCACGAGCACCTTGGCCGTACCGTCCTCGTTGAACCGCCGGGCGCCGGCGAACAAGCCCTCCCGGGCGGCCCCATTGAGCGCGTTGCGGGCCTCAGGGCGCTCGATGGTGAGCCAGGCGACGCCGTTGTCCACCCGGTAGCTGACCGCGTCTGCCATCGCACCACTCCATGCTTCACAGCGGGGCACTGAACTCGTAGATTATGACATTAGTGAACCTTGAATCACTAATGACGCTCCGGGAGGGCACTGTGGACCTCGACGTGACTGTGGACCTCGATGTGACCAGCCTGCATCACCGGCGTGCCGTGCACCGCTGGGACCGGATGAGCGTCGGTGACCTCATCGAGCGGGTGACCTGGAGCCGCCCGGACAAGCTGGCCCTGACGGGCCGTCCCGGCGCCTACGCCGACGAGCGGTTCGCCGCACTGACCTACCGGCAGGCCGAGCAAGCCGCGAACCAGATCGCGCATGCGCTGCTGGCCCGGGGCCTGCAGCGCGGCGACGTAGTCCTGATGTTCTGCGAGAACTCGGTCGAGGCCTACCTGGCCAAGATCGGCATCGCCAAGGCCGGCCTGGTCGCCGCGCCGCTGAACCCGATGATGGCCGCCGACCTGGTAGCCGCCATGATCGACCTGGTCCAGCCGAAACTGACCATCGTGGACGGCGAGCTGTGGCCCAAGGCCGAAGCGCCGTTCGCGGCCAAAGGCCTGCAGCCCGGGATCACCATCCCGGTGGGCGGGCCGCCGGCCCCGGGCAGCGTGTCGTTCACCGAGTTCATCGCGGGCCAGCCCGATACCGAGCCAGACGTCGAGATCCACGCCGACGACATCTGGGAGATCCTGTTCACCTCGGGGACCACGGCGCTGCCCAAGGGCGTGATGATCTCGCACGCGTGCAGCTATATGGCCGGATTCGGGTTCGCGCTATCGCTGACCCGGGGGCTGCGTCTCGAATCCGACCTCAAGGTCGGCACCTACCTGCCGATGATCTACCACGTTGGTGATCAGCCATTCACTTACTCGGTGTTCCTGTCCGGTGGCACGCTGGTGCTGGGCCGGCGCCCCGGTCCGGAGCACATTGCCGAGATGATCGCTGAGGACAAGGTGACCGCGTGGTGGGCTGGGTCGCCGGCCATGGTCCGGGCGGTGGACGCGGTGCTGACCGCGCGCCCCGAACTCGACGCGACCAGCCTGACCGTCGTCGTCTACGGCTGGGCGGCGCTGCCCCCGGCCACGCTGGCCTCGATGAAGCGGCACTGCGGCGAGGACCTGTGCGCGTTCGAGATCTTCGGCCAGACCGAGTCGATCTCCTGCCACCGCTTCTGGCCTGATGAGTGGCCGGAGCTCTACGCGGCCACCGCGCCCCAGCACAACTACGTCGGGGTGCCGAGCCCGGTGCTGGCCTCCACGGTGCTCGATCCGGACGGCCAGGATCTGGCCAGCCAGCCCGGGGTGGCCGGGGAGGCGGTCTACCGGTCGCCGTCCATGATGGCGGGTTACTACCGGGACGAGGCCGCGACCCGGCACGCGTTCCGGTACGGCTGGTTCCACTCCGGGGACAGCTGCGCCTATGACGGCAACGGCCTGCGGGTCATGCTCGACCGGTACAAGGACATCGTGAAGACCGGCGGGGAGAACGTGTCCAGCCTCCGGGTCGAGGCGGTCCTGGCCCAGCATCCGGCCGTCGCCAAGTCCGCGGTCATCGGCCTGCCGCACCCGCACTGGAGTGAGGCCGTGACCGCGGTGGTGGTGCTGCAGGACGGCGCCGCGGCCAGCGAGGACGAGCTGATCAAGTATTGCCGGGCCGCCCTGGGCGGCTACGAGACACCCAAGTCGGTCATCTTCGTGGCCGACCTGCCCGAGACGGTCGGGGGCAAGGTGCTCAAGTACCGGCTGCGGACCGAGCACGCCGCGCACTACCGTGACGTGCCGGAGGAGTTCTGAGCCGCCAGTGAGGTCCCACTGAGCCGACGCTGGGCCGCCACCGGGCCGTGGCGCCCCCGTAGCGTGCCCGATATCCGGAATTCGGCAATGCCTGGCATGCTGGTCGAGTGAAGGATCAGGCGACCGACGTCCCGCGCGACCAGTACCCACCGGGCGACCGCCCGCCGGGGGAGATCCGGCCCAGCCAGATTCGCCCGGCGGGCCGGCTGGCGCGGCTGTGGCAGGCGGCCGACGCGCGCCACGTGCCGCTGCGGACGATCGTGACCGCGGTCGCGGTGGTGGCCGTCACCTACCTGGCCGGCAAGCTGATCTACCGGCTGCGCGACGTCCTGGTCCTGATCGTGGTGGCGGGATTCGTCGCGCTGCTGCTCGATCCGCTGGTGGTGCTGCTGGAGCGCCACCTGGTCCCGCGCCGGGGCGCCGCCGTGGCCATCGTCACGGTCCTGGCCGGGCTGGTCTTCCTCGGCCTGGCCGTGGCCTTCGGCTATCCGCTGGTCAACGGGATCACTAACCTGGCCAACAAGCTGCCGACCTACGTGGCCAGCGCCCAGCACGGCACGGGCTGGATCGGGCACCTGGCGCGCCGCTATCACGTGCAGAGCTGGGTGCAGCGCAACGCGCCCAAGCTGGTGAACTTCGCCCAGGGCCTGAGCAAGCCCGCGCTGACCATCGGTGAGGGCGCCATCTCCCTGGTCTTCGAGCTGGCCACCATCTTCATCCTGGTCCTGCTGCTGCTGCTCGAGGCGCCCAAGATGCGGCGCGGGGTGCTCGGGTCGATGACCCAGGAGCGGGCCGCCGAGGTCACCCGGATCGCGTCCGAGGTCAACCGGACCGTCACCGGGTACATGCTGGGCAACGTGCTGACCTCGCTGATCGCCGGGGCGGTGGTGTTCGTCACGCTGATGATTCTCGGCGTGCCGTTCCCGTTCCTGTGGGGCCTGTGGGTCGCGCTGGTGGACTTCCTGCCCATGATCGGCGGGGCGCTGGCCGGCATCCCCACCGTGCTGTTCGCGTTCACCCAGGGCCTGACCGCCGGCATCGTCACCGGCGTCGTGTTCGTCGTCTACACCCAGGTCGAGAACCACATCCTGAACCCGGTGATCATGAGCAAGACGGTCCGGATCAGCCCGCTGCTGGTCCTGATCGCGGTCCTGGTCGGTGCCTCCCTGGGCAGCCTGGTGGACGGGCTGTTCGGCGGCCTGGTCGCCGCCTTGCTGGCGATTCCGGTGGCCGGAGCGCTGCAGGTGCTGGTCCGGGAGGCGTGGAAGCTCACCGCCGCGCCGGAAGATCCGGACGACGGGCAGGGTGAGCTCTTCCCAGTTTCACCCGATTCGGGGGAGCATGATGCTTAGCCGCGGCATGCAAGTACCCACGGCAGGCCATCCGCAGTAACCGTCTGGAGAGGACCGGACATGACCAGCAAGTCAGTCCTGGGCATCGTGCTCGCCGGGGGCGCCGGAACCAGGCTCAGCCCGCTGACCGCGGACCGGGCCAAGCCCGCCGTCCCGTTCGGCGGCCTCTACCGGCTCATCGACTTCGCGCTGTCCAACCTGGCCAACGGCGGCATCCGCAAGATATGCGTGCTCACCCAGTACAAGAGCCACAGCCTGGACCGGCACATCTCCACCACCTGGCGGATGAGCTCCCTGCTCGGCAACTACGTGACGCCGGTCCCGGCGCAGCAGCGGCTGGGTCCGCACTGGTACACCGGCTCGGCCGACGCGATCTTCCAGTCGATGAACCTGATCAACGATGAGAAGCCGGACATCGTGATCGTCTTCGGTGCCGACCACGTGTACCGGATGGACCCGATGCAGATGATCGACCACCACGTGAGTTACAGGGCCGGCGTGACCGTGGCCACTATCCCGGTGCCGCGCAGCGAGGCCTCCGCCTTTGGCATCGTCCACGTGGGGGCCGACGGCCATACCATCGAGGCGTTCCTGGAAAAGCCCGCTGACCCGCCGCCCATGCCAGGTAACCCGGACATGAGCTACTCCTCGATGGGCAACTACGTCTTCGACACCGACGTGCTGGTCGACGCGCTGCGCAAGGACGCCGACGATGACTCCAGTCGGCACGACATCGGCGGCAACATCATCCCGAACCTGGTCCGGAACGGCAGCGCGCAGGCTTACGACTTCATTCTCAACGAGGTTCCGGGCGCAACCGAGCGGGACAGGGGCTACTGGCGTGACGTCGGGTCGCTGGACGCCTACTTCGACGCCCACATGGACCTGTGCGCGGTGGAACCGATCTTCAACCTGTATAACGACCGCTGGCCCATCCTGACCAACGTGCCATCGGTCCCGCCAGCCAAGTTCGTGCACGAGGCCGGGGACCGGATCGGGCGGGCCATCGACAGCCTGGTCAGCAACGGCGTGGTCATCTCCGGCGGTCTGGTGCGCCAGTCAGTGCTCTCGCCCGGAGTCCGGGTGAACAGCTGGGCCACGGTCGAGCGGTCGGTGCTGCTGCACAACACTAAGATCGGCCGCCACGCGGTGGTCCGCGACGCGATCATCGACAAGAACGTCACCGTGCCCGAGTGGGCGCAGGTCGGGGTCAACAAGGAACATGACAAGGCGCGCGGCTTCGCGGTCTCGGCCGGCGGCATCACCGTGGTGGGCAAGGGACAGGAGGTCCTGCCGTGACTGGCAGGCTGCGTGTGGCCCTGCTTACCCGGGAGTACCCGCCCGAGGTGTACGGCGGGGCCGGCGTGCACGTCACCTACCTGGCCCGCGAGCTCGGGCCGCTGGTCGACCTGACTGTGCACTGCCAGGGGATCGACCGGCCGGACGCCGTGGCCCACCGGCCGTGGGATCTGCTGGCCGGCGCCAACCAGGCGCTGCAGGTGGTATCGACCGACCTGTCGATGACGGCGGCGGTCTCCTCCGCGCAGCTGGTCCACTCGCACACCTGGTATGCGAACCTGGGCGGTCACCTGGCCGCCATGCTCTACGGGATCCCGCACGTGATGACCATGCATTCGCTCGAGGCGCTGCGGCCGTGGAAGGCCGAGCAGCTGGGCGGCGGTTACCAGCTGTCGTCCTGGTGCGAGCGGGTCTCGGCGGCCGCGGCCGCCGCGGTGGTGGCGGTCTCCGACGGCATGCGGGCCGACATCCTGTCCGCTTACCCCGAAATTCCGGCCGAACGGGTACGGGTTATCCGCAACGGCATCGATACCAGCGAGTACCAGCCGGACCCGCGTACCGATGTGCTCGAGCGTCACGGAGTCGACCTCAGCCGTCCCTACGTCATCTTCGTCGGCCGCATCACCCGGCAAAAGGGCGTGCCGGTGCTGCTGCGGGCGGCGTCGGCGCTGATCCCCGAGGCCCAGCTGGTGCTGTGCGCGGGCCAGCCCGACACACCCGAGCTGGCGGCCGAGGTCACCGAGCTGGTGGCCGGGCTGCGCGCCTCCCGTTCGGGCGTGATCTGGATCCCGGAGATGCTGCCCAAGCCGGCGGTCATCCAGCTGCTCACCCACGCCGCGGTGTTCGCCTGCCCGTCGGTCTACGAGCCGCTCGGGATCGTGAACCTGGAGGCCATGGCGTGCGGGACGGCCGTGGTCGGCTCTCGCACCGGCGGGATCCCCGAGGTCGTCGCGGACGGCGAAACTGGCCTGCTGGTGCCACCGGGGGAGCCGGAGCCGCTGGCGGTCGCGCTCAACGAGCTGCTGCAGGATCCCGCCCGGGCCCAGGCCATGGGGCAGGCGGGCCGCAAGCGCGCGATCGCGGAATTCGGCTGGGCCGCGATCGCGGCGCAGACGGCTGAGCTCTACGCGGAACTGGCCAGATGAAGGTGCTGCGCACTCCCGAGGTGCGCTTCGACGGCCTGCCGGACTTCGGCTACCCTCCCCGCTACGCGGACGTGGGCGGCCTGCGGATGGCGTACGTGGAGGACGGGCCCGCGGACGGCGAACCGGTGCTCCTGCTGCACGGGGAGCCGAGCTGGTCGTTCCTGTACCGCAAGGTGATGCCGGTGCTGGCCGGCGCCGGCCTGCGCGCCATCGCGGCCGACCTGGTCGGGTTCGGCCGTTCGGACAAGCCCGCCGCGACGGGCGATCACAGTTTCGCGCGGCACGTGGAGTGGGTGCGGGCGCTCGCGTTCGACCACCTCGGCCTGCGGGACCTGACCCTGGTCGGGCAGGACTGGGGCGGCCTGATCGGATTGCGCCTGGTGGCCGAGCATCCCAGCCGGTTCGCCCGGGTGGTCGCGGCCAACACCGGGCTGCCCACCGGCGACGACCCGATGCCCGACGTGTGGCTGCGGTTCCGCGAGGTGGTCCGGACGGCTCCCACGCTGAGCGTGTCCCGGCTCGTGCAGTCCGGCTGCCAGACCGTGCTGCCGCCCGAGGTGCTGGCCGCTTACGAGGCGCCGTTCCCCGGCCCGGCTTACGCCGCCGCGGTCAGGGCCATGCCGGAACTGGTCCCCACCTCGCCGGACGATCCGGCCAGCGAGGCCAACCGGGCCGCCTGGCGGGAGCTCGCCGCCTGGGACAAGCCGTTCCTGGTGGCGTTCAGCGACCGGGACCCGATCACCGGCTCGATGGCCCCGGCGCTGAGGAAAACCGTGCCGGGCGCGGCCGGCCTGGACCATCCCGTGCTCGGAGGAGCCGGGCACTTCCTGCAGGAGGACGCGGGGGAGCGGCTCGGCGCCGTGATCGCCGCATTCGTCCGGGCCCACCCGGTGGGCGCGGGCGGGAACTCCGATGACGCAGGCTAGCGACGAGACCGGCGTCGTCACCAAGACCAGCCCGCGCTCGGTGGCCGACACCGTCACCAGGTTCACTGGCATCATCGCCGCCCGGGGCCTGACGCTGTTCGCGGTGATCGACCAGAGTGCGGCTGCCGCCGGGGTGGGGCTGTCGCTGCGGGAAACCACGCTGGTGATCTTCGGCAGCCCGGCGGCGGGCACACCGGTGATGGCGGCCGCGCCGCTGGCCGCGCTGGACCTGCCGCTCAAGATCCTGGTCTGGGACGACAGCGGCCAGACCAAGGTGTCCTACTACGACCCGGCCGCGCTCGCCGCCCGTCATCGCGTCCCGGCCGGCCTGGCCGGGAACCTGGCTGCCATCAACGCGCTGACCGACGCGCTGGTGACCGGCTAGGACGCTGTGCTGGCTAGACGCTGTGCTGGTTAGACGCTGTGCTGGTTAGGAGGCCAGGGCGGCGCCGGTCACGGTCACGGTTACCCGCAGCAGCTCGCCTGGCACAGCCGGCTGCGCCAGTGCTACGGCTTGTTTGCGTCCCGCGGGAGTGGCCGGGATGATCGGAGCTGTAGCGATCACAGGCACCGCCTGACGGGGAGAGCACAAGAGAGACGGGGAGAGCACAAGAGATGAGCGTCAGCCCGCCCGCCGAGGGGAGATCCAGGAACCTGATCCTGGCCGCGATGATCTTCGCGGTCGCGATGACCTTCATCGACCAGACCATCGTCTCGATCGCCGCCCCGACGATCCAGCATGATCTGGGCCTGTCGAGCAGCGGCATGCAGTGGGCCATCAACGCTTACCTGCTGTCGCTGGCCGCCTTTTTCGCCTTCGGTGGCCGGCTGGCCGACACGGTGGGCCACCGGTCCATGTGCGTGCTCGGCGTGATCATCTTCGCGGGCGCCTCGGCCCTGTGCGGCCTGACCCCGAGGGGCAGCTTCGCCGAGACGTGGATCGTGGCCTTCCGGGCGCTGCAGGGCCTGGGCGGGGCCATCATGTTCCCGGCCGCCCTGGCCATCGTGGTGCAGACCTTTGACCTGCGCTCCCGCGGCCGGGCCCTGGCCCTGTTCTTCGGCATCGCTGGCGGCCTGACCGCGGTCGGCC
>JBAPYC010000161.1:0-10933 GCA_049284535.1 Streptosporangiaceae bacterium | reverse complement strand
GTGCTCGGCCCGGACGGCCAGCAGATCAACCAGAACACGGACGGGAGCGTCGTCGCCGGCGTCCCGGTCAGTTATCTCCCGGCGTCCTGTCGCGCGGCGGGCCAGGGCCCTGGCGCTCCTCCCCCGTCCTGCACGCAGGCGCTCGCGCACTTCCGCGGCTTCCTCACGTACCAGCCCGCCGGCCGCTACTGGACGTTCCAGGGCATCGAGACCGGCATCTTCGTCCTGCTGGCGGCCGCCCTGGTGGCCGTCACCGCCGCGGTGCTGCTCCGCCGCGACGCCTAGCCCCGTGCGTGCTTGGCCAGCGCCATCAGGGCGGCGCTCAGTTCGGCCCTGATGGCCGGGTCCGCGATCGTGCCGTCCGGGCCGGCCGCATCCCGCGGCACCGGCACGTGCACGCACGCTTCCTCAACCGCGACCGCGCCCACGTAGCGCAGCACCAGGGCCAGATGCTCCTGCGCGCCGGTCCCCCGGCCGCCCACCGCCACGTTGATCCAGGCCACCGGCTTGCCGTAGATCTCGCCGCCGCCTACCGTCCAGTCGAGCAGGTTCTTCAGGCTGCCGGGCAGCGTGCCCGCGTACTCCGGGGTGCAGAACAGCAGCGCGCCGGCCGCCGCGATCTGCTCACGGAGCGCGGCCGCAGGCCGTGGCGGCGGCTCGTGGTCCGGATTGAAGGCGGGCAGCTCGGCCAGGTCGGCGTACAGCGGCACCGTCACCTCCGGCGGCGCCACGGCCTGCAGTGTCCGCAGTGCGGCGGTGTTCGCCGACCCGCTCCTGGTGCTGCCGGAGATGAGGAGGATCTGCACCTGTGATCCCATCGCCCCAACCTATCCGCCGGGCTCCCGCAGGCACATGTTCCGTAACATGGCCGGGGTATTTTGTCCCTTGATGCCCACTACCTCGTCCGTTCCCGGGCCGCAGCGCCGGGACGACGGCATGGCCGCAGGTCAGTGCCCCGGCAACGGCATCGGCCACCAGCTTGTCCAGGCCGCAGGCCGCCCGGCGGCGGTACCGGCTGCGGAGGGGGCTGCTCGTTGCCCTGGCCATCGCCGTCCTGGTCGCGGTCATCGCGGTCGCCCGGCACACCCTGGCCCAGTCGCTGCATGTGCTGGCCGAGCTGAACCCGGCCTGGTTCGTGCTCGCGGTGGCGGCCGAGGCCGTCTCGCTGGCCAGCTTCGGGCTCAGCCGCTGGCGGCTCGTGCGGGTCAACGGGGCCAGGACCGGGTTCGGCTCGGTCATGATGATCACCTACGCAGCCAACGCGCTGTCGATCTCGGTGCCCTTCGCCGGCGCCGAGCTGGCGCTGGTGTATTCGTACCGGCAGTTCCGCAGGCACGGCGCGGACGCCGCCACCACCGGCTGGACCCTGGCCGTCTCGGCCATCTGCTCGACGTCCGCGCTGGCCTTCCTGCTGGCGGTCGGGGCGCTGACCGGCTCAGCCTCGCTGGCCAGCGCGGCCGGGCTGGCCGGCGCCGTGGTGTACATCGTGCCCGGCGTGGCCGTGCTGAAATGGGTTGCGGACTGCGCGGCGCTGGCCTGCGCGATCCGGGCCATGGGACTGCCGGTGCCCTGGGACAACCTGCTGCTGGTCTACGGGGCCGGCGCGGCCGTTGGCAGCACTGGGATTACTCCCGGCGGCTTCGCCCTGGTCGAACTGGCCCTGACGGCGGCGCTCACCGCGACCGGGCTGCACCGCTCGCCGGCGCTGGCCGCAGTGCTCGCCTACCGGCTGGTCAACTTCTGGCTGGTGCTCGCGGCTGGATGGATCCTGATGGCTGTCCTCGCGCGCCGCGAGGTCTCGCCCGCGGTGGCGAGTTAACATGCCCGAACCGGTCACCCTGGCCGAACTGGAAGCCGACCCGCACCCGGTGCTGGCGCGGCTGCGGTCAGCCGCGCCCGCGGTGTGGGTTCCGGTCCTGGGCGCCTGGCTCGTCACCGGTTACGACGCGGCCGTCGCGGTGCTGCGCGACGCCCGCACGTTCACCGTGGACGACCCGCGTTTCTCCACGGCCAAGGTCGTCGGGCCGAGCATGCTCTCGCTGGACGGCCGCCCGCACGCCCGGCACCGCGACCCGTTCAGCCGGCCCTTCCGGCATGACGATGTGCATGCCCGGCTGGCCTCGTTCACCCAGGCCGAGGCCGCCCGCCTGGTGTCGGCCATCGAGCCGCTGGGCGCGGCCGAGTTGCGCCGGGCTGTAGCGGGGCCGCTCGCCGTCACCGTCATGGCGAAGATGCTCGGGCTCGGCCAGGCCGAGCCTGCCCAGGTCCTGGCCTGGTACGACGGGATCGTGGCTGCGGTGCAGGCCGACGGCGCCAGCCTGGGGGACGCAGGCAGCCCGGCCGACGGCAGTGGCCGTGGCGGTCAGGCTGGCGGCGGCCGCGCGGAGTTCGCCGAGCTGGCCGCGAGCCTGCGCGAGGTCATCGCCACGCTGCCGGACTCGCTGCTCGCCGGAGTCACCGGCCCGCCTGCCGAAGCGCCGCTGACCGAAGCGGAGGCCATCTCCAACGCGGCGGTGCTGATGTTCGGCGGGATCGAGACCACCGAGGGCATGATCGCCAACGCCATGCTGCACCTGCTGTCCTCGCCCGCGCAGCTCGGCCTGGTGCTCGCCGGCCCGGAGCTGGTGCCGGCGGCGGTAGAGGAGTCACTGCGCCTGGAGCCTGCCGCCGCCGTCGTGGACCGGTACGCGACCCGGGACGCCAGCCTCGGCGGCGCCCGTATCCGGGCCGGGGATCAGGTGACCGTGTCCATCACCGGGGCGAACCGCGATCCGGCCATCTTCGGCGGCCCGGACCGCTTCGACGTCCGCCGCCCGAACGCCTCCCGGCATCTGGCCTTCGCTCACGGTCCGCACTTCTGCCTGGGGGCGCACCTCGCTCGTCTCGAGGCCCAGGTGGCCGTGGCCACGCTGCTGGCCAGGCTTCCTGGCCTGCGCCTGGCCGCCGCCAGCGCGCCCCGCGGCCTGGTCTTCCGCAAGCCGCCCGACCTCCACGTCCGCTGGGACACCGAAGCCGCGGCCTGCGCCGGAGAATTACCGGCTGTTATTTGTCCACAAGATATCCACCGCTGGACCATGGTTGCTCGCATGTTTAGGCGGTTATGCACCGGCCTATGCACAACTTATCCACATATCACCCAGTGCAATTTAGCCAGCGCAATTCCGTGAACACCAATATGGCTGTTGCTGAATGCGGCCGGATGGTGCCCGAAATGATGCGCCCAGTGATGCCGGAGCGCCCGGAGATAACCGTCTGATGTTTCGGTGAAACACCGGTCCGGGTGCTCACGTCGCGGCCGTGAGCGACCCCGGCGACCCCAACGGCCCCGGCATCCACGCGGTATCTTTCGCGGCAAATGTTTGCGGGCGGCCCTGCCCTGGAAAAAACCGCTATACCGGGCACAACGGACGAGGCCCCCTCCATGTATGAGATGGAGGGGGCCTCATCTGGCCTCGCCGCTTCGGGGCAGCCGGTTGCCCGGCCTTCCCGACGCTGCGCGCCGCCCGCCGGTGCCAGGTGCCCGCGTCAGTTACCGGTTTCCCGGCTTCCTCCACGTCCCGGAGTTTCCTCCGGATGGTGCCCGTTTCCAACGGTGGAGTATTTCTATCGCCTCCGGCGGCTGTCTCGCAAGAGTCTGCCGGCGCTCATTTTCAGTTTTTTCTCCGTCCACATGATGTCCACAGATAGGCGGCGGTTGTCCACCGGATTATGCACAGCTCTTCCACAGCTCGCCTGCCGCAATTCCGTGACGCAATTCGGCAATCGCAATAAGTAAGCGGCGAGCCGGCGCGGGCGTCCCCGGTCACCCCCCGGGCCGGATCGGGCTCTCGGGTGTCTAGGTGGCATGCTGGTACCCCTGACGCCCGGCTGCGGCCGGCAGGCGACACCGGGCACAGACACCGAGGCAAAGGAGATGCGATGTCAGAGCAAGACGGCGGTGACTTCCCGGAGCAGTTCCACCGGGACCGCCGTGAGCACGGCGGCCGTATCGACCGCCTGGACGATGACCAGCTCGCCCGGCTGACTGAGGAGGAGCGCGTCGCGGCTGGCGTCGACGACTATGACCCGGACGAGGTCCCGCCGGCGACGGACACGCCGCCGCTGACCAGCGACGTCCGGCAGACCGAGGTCTACCAGGAGGAGGTCGCCGAGATCCGGCGCGAGGAGGAGAAGGGCGAGCTCCGCCCGGTCGATGAGGAGCACCCGTTCCCGCCCACCCGCTACGAATGAGCCCGGCGCCGCCGGCCTCCCGCGGTGCTGCCTGAAGTGCGGTGCTGCCTGCTGGCCCTGGCTTAGCTTGCGGCCGGGGCGCCGGCCGTGCCGGTCAGGGCCACGATGGCCTCGGTGGTGTACACCAGGAAGGTCAGCGACTCCTGGAAGTACAGCTGCACCGTGCCGGCGTCGTGGGACAGGTAGCCGATCGCCAGGTCCTGCCCGATCTGCAGCTCGAAGTCGCCGCCGCGGCCCGAGAGCAGGTACGCGCCCTCGATGGCGGGTGCCCAGATGATCTCGTCCACCACCCGGGCCAGGTGCTCGCGGATCGGGTAGCCGTGGTCGGTGGTCTCGCTGACCAGCGTGTAGGTGTCGGCCGACAGCAGCAGCGAGAACGGGCCGCCCACGCCGGCCAGCCGCAGCGCGCTCAGGGCCTGGGTGACTACGTTCGGGTACTCGCGCGCCTCAGCGGGCAGCGTGAGCACCGGGTTGGACGTGCTGGCCTTGACCCCGGCGATCCCGGCGGCCGCGTAGCCCTCGAACACCGCCCGGTCCTCGGCGAAGGCGATCTTCTTGGCCGCGTCCTTGACGGGCTGCCAGTCGGGGTCCTTGGCCCCGCGTTCCACGTCATCTACGTCCTCGCGGCTCACGGTGAACGGGACCCGCAGCCGCACCAGCGGCTGGACGACCCGCAGGTGCGCGGTGACCCCGTCCGCCGGTGCCTCGATCGCGCTCAGGTGACCGGTGTTGACGCTGGCCACGGTCGAGCCGCCGGGACCGGAGACATCGACCACCCGGCGGGCCGCCACGTTCTGCTGGAAGGTCCGGCGCGCCTCGTCCTCGATATCCGCCCAGGCGGCATCGGAGATCGGGGCGAGTTCGCGGTGCAGGTTGTTCATGGCGTGGTGCTCCCCTTCAAGCTGCCGATGCCCAGTGAGCCATTGTCCTCCGCTGACCCGGTCCCGCGATCCGCCGGACCACTGTCCGCGGGGTCGCTACCCGCCGGGGCGCTGGCCGCTGGTGCGCTGGCCGCGGCACCGGAGCCCGGCGGGTCCGGGAGGTCGTCGAGGAAGTCGGCCGTCGGCGCGAAGTACAGGCTGCCGGTGACGGCCGTGGAAAAATCGAGGATGCGGTCGTAGTTGCCGGGCGGCTTGCCGATGAACATGTTGACCAGCATCTGCTCGGTCACGCTCGGCGTCGCCGCGTAGGCGATGTAGTAGGTGCCGAACTCGCCGTGGCCTACCTGGCCGAACGGCATGTTGGCCCGCAGGATGTCGTGTTCGGTGCCGTCCGGGTCCTCGATGGTGTTGAGGGCGACGTGCGAGTTGGGCGGCTTGACGTCGTCGGGCATCTCGATGTCGGACAGCTTGGAGCGCCCGATCGCCTTCTCCTGGTCCTCGACGGTCAGGGCGTTCCAGCCCTGCAGGTCGTGCAGGTACTTCTGCACGATGACGTAGCTGCCCCCGGTGAAGGCGGGATCGGCGTCGCCCGCCAGGGCCGCCTCCCCGGCGGCGCGGCCGACTGGGTTCTCGGTGCCGTCGACGAAGCCGAGCAGGTCGCGCTCGTCGAAGAAGCGGAACCCGTGCACTTCATCGACGACGGCCGCCGCGCCCGCCAGCCGGGTCATGACCTGGCTGGCGAATTCGAAGCACAGGTCCATGCGGTCGTGCCGGATATGGAAGAGCAGGTCGCCGGGTGTAGATACGGCGCGGTGCACGGTGCCGTCCAGGGGCTGGAACGGATGCAGCTCCGCTGGCCGCGGGCCGGCGAACAACCGGTCCCAGGCCGCCGACCCGATCCCGGCGACACAGGCCAGGGGCTCGCCCGGGTTCCGGAAGCCGACCGCCCGCTGCAGCCCGGCCCAGTCGCTGAGCAGATCCCGGACCGTATCCTCCCCACCCGGGTCGATGGTGAGCACCAGGAAAATGGCCGCGCTGGTCAGTGGCGTGAGCACCGGCTGCGGCTCAGGCTCGGGCAGCGGCCGCGCCAGCGGCGGCACCTGCGACCACTCCGTCACCAGAGCGCTCCCTTCCCGCGTCCGTGCCCGGTTCCCGATAACGCGCATCCAGCTTTCCATACGGGCGCCGCCGGCCGGCACTCAGCCCTGGCGCCGGGTCATTTCCCGCGGCCCATCCAGCCGCGCCTCCTGAACATGATCACCAGCGCGAGCACGGCCAGCGCGTTAAGGCCCACGCCGAAGAGCAGGAAGGCGTCCAGTGACCCGATCCGGTTTACCAGCCAGCCCAGGTTCTGCCCGAAGAAGCCGGTCAGGAAGGTCAGCGGCAGGAACACCGTGGCGATGATGGTGAGCTGCTTCATCACGTCGTTGAGCCGGTTGGAGACCATGGACATGTAGGCGTCCAGCGAACTGCCGAGGAGGTCGCGGTAGCTGTCCACCATGTCGCTGATCCGGATCAGGTGGTCGTAGAGGTCACGGACGTAGCGCTCGCTCTCCGGGGTCATGCCGGGAATCGGAACCACCTGCGCGAGCATGGACGAGGTCGTGTCACGTTGCGGGCTGACCACCTTGCGCATGTCCACGAGCTGGCGCTTCAGCGCGAAGAGCTCGGCCAGCTGCTCCTGCTTGGGGTTCTCGAAGATCTCGTCCTGCACCTCGTCGATGCGGTCGTCCAGTGCCGCTAGGTACGGGAACATGGTGTCGACCAGCGCGTCCAGCAGGCGGTAGAGCGCCACCAGCCGGCGGTCCGTGTGCAGCCGGGTCAGGGTCCGGCAGGCGTCCCCGACGGCCGGCACCGTGTCGCGGTGTACGCTGACCAGGAAGTTCTCGGAGTAGAAGCAGTGCACCTCGGTCAGCGGCTCGCCCAGACCGCGCGCGCCATAGGCGACGATGGACACGAAATCGTCGTAGTCCTCGATCTTCGGCCGCTGGTTGAACTCCTTCGCGTCCTCGACGGCCAGCGGGTGGATCTTGAACACGTCGCGCAGCAGCTCGAGCACCTCGTCGCTGGTGTCGTCCAGATCCAGCCAGAGCAGCCGGTTTTCCTTCAGGGCCAGCTCAATGTTCTCGCGGGTGACCTCATCGGTCAGGCAGTTCGTGAGCAGCAGATGTCCTTGCACGGCTCCATGGTGCCAAACCATGATGGATGAGCTGGCCAGTCCCGCCTCATTAGACTGTGCCTTCATGACGACTGAGCCGCCCGTGGCCAAGCAGGATCCCAGCCCACGCACGTTCCACGGTGACACCGTGACCGACGAGTACGCGTGGCTCACCGATAAGGACAACCCCGAGACGCTCGGTTATCTCAGGGCCGAGAACGCCTACACCGAGGCGGCCACCGCCCCGCTGACCACGCTGCGGGACCAGATCTTCGCCGAGATCAAGGCACGCACGCAGGAGAGCGACCTGTCGGTCCCGGTCCGCAAGGGCGGCTGGTGGCATTACTCCCGGACAGTCGAGGGCAAGCAGTACCCGGTCTTCTGCCGCCGCGCGGTGCGGCCCGGGGAGGTCGTCCCGCCGTCCGCCGCCGACGGCCAGCCGCTGGATGGCGAGGAGGAACTGCTCGACGGCAACGAGCTGGCCGCCGGGCACGATTTCTTCTCCCTGGGCGCCTTCAGCCTCAGCCCGGACCAGCACTGGCTGGCCTACTCCACCGACTTCGCCGGCAACGAGCGGTTCACGATCCGGATCAAGGACCTGGCCACCGGGACCACCCTGCCCGACGAGATCCCGGACACCTACGCCGGATGCGCCTGGTCGGGCGATGGCTCGGTCCTGTTCTACGTGACCGTCGACGCCGCCTGGCGGCCCTACCGGGTCTGGCGGCACCGGATCGGCACGCCCGCGGACCAGGACAGCATCGTGTTCTCCGAAGCCGACGAGCGCTTCCACGTGTACGTCAGCCTGACCCGCAGCGAGCGCTTCCTGCTGATCCGCAGTGCCAGCGTGCTGACCAGCGAGGTCTGGATGGTGGACGCGTCCACCCCGGAGGCGGATTTCACCGTCGTGACACCGCGGCGCCAGGGCGTGGATTACGACGTGGAGGACGCCGGGGACCGGCTGCTGATCCTGCACAACGACGGCGCGGAGAACTTCGAGATCGCCGTGGCGTCGGCGGCCGACCCGGCCGTCTGGACACCGCTGGTGCCCCACCGGGCCGACACCCGGCTGCTCGGCGTGGACGCGTTCGCCGACTTCACCGTGGTGTACCTGCGCCGCGACGGGCTGACCGGCCTGCGGATCCTGCGCCGCGACGGCGAGTACGACGTCAGCTTCGACGAGCCGGTCTACCGGGTCGGGCCAGGCCGGAACCCGGAGTTCGACACGGCCAGGTTCCGGCTGTCCTACACCTCGCTGGTGACGCCGGGCTCGGTCTACGACTGTGACATAGCCACCGGCGAGCTCACCTTGCTCAAGCAGCAGCCGGTCCTCCCGGGCCCGGACGGCACCCCGTACCGCGCGCAGGACTACGAGGAGCACCGCGAGTGGGCGGTGGCCCCCGACGGCACGCGGATCCCGATCTCGCTGGTATGCCGCACGGGCACCCCGCGGGACGGCAGCGCGCCCTGCCTGCTCTACGGCTACGGCAGCTACGAGATCTCCCGTGACCCCGGCTTCTCCATCCCGGTCCTGTCGCTGCTCGACCGCGGGTTCGTCTACGCCATCGCGCACATCCGGGGCGGCGGCGAGATGGGCCGGTCCTGGTACACCGACGGGAAGCTGCTGCGCAAGAAGAACACTTTCACCGACTTCATCGCGTGCGCCCGGCACCTCGCCGATCAGCACTGGACGTCAGCCAGCCACCTGGTGGCCCGGGGCGGCTCGGCGGGCGGCCTGCTGATGGGCGCGGTGGCCAACATGGCGCCGGAGGCGTTCGCGGGCATCGTGGCCCAGGTCCCGTTCGTCGACGCGCTGAACACGATCCTGGATCCGTCGCTGCCGCTGACCGTGACCGAATGGGAGGAGTGGGGCGACCCGCTGCACGACCCGCAGGTCTACGCGTACATGAAGTCGTACTCGCCGTACGAGAACGTGACCGGGCAGGACTATCCGCCCCTGTTCGTGCTGACCGGCCTGAACGACACCCGGGTGAGCTACCACGAGCCCGCCAAGTGGGTAGCCCGGCTGCGCGCGACCGGCAAGGGCGGCCCGTTCCTGCTCAAGACCGAGATGGAGGCGGGCCACGGCGGCCGCAGCGGCCGTTACGACGCCTGGCTCGAGGAGGCGCTGGTGCTGGCCTGGGTGATCCAGACCGCTACCGGCCGGGCAATTACTGATCAGACAGCTACTGATCAGACAGCTACTGATCAAACAGGGAGCTGACCGACTCGCCGTCGTGGATCCGGCTGATGGCCTCGGCCAGCGCCGGGGCTACCGATAGCACGGTCAGCTTGGGGTGCTCGGCGACCGGCGCCGAGTTGGTGCAGACGATCTCGGTCACACCCTCGGCGGCGGCCAGCTTCTCCAGCGCGTCGTCGGCGAAGAGCCCGTGCGTGCAGGCCACCGCGACCGACCGCGCTCCTTCCTCGCGCAGCCGTTCGAGCAGCTCGAACACCGTGGTGCCCCGGGAGATCTCATCGTCCAGGACGATCACGTCCCGGCCGGACACGTCGCCGATGATCGCGGTGATCCGCACCTCGGTGTCGCTGATCCGCTCCTTGGCCCCGGCCGCGACCGGCAGGCCGAGCCGGCGCGCGAATGCGGCCGCGCTCTTGGCGTAGCCCAGGTCGGGCGAGACCACGACGGCGTTGGACAGGTCGTGGTTGCCGAAGTGACCGGCCAGCTCACGCAGCGCGTGCAAGTGGTCCACCGGCACGGAGAAGAACCCGTGGACCTGCGGCGAGTGCAGGTTCAGCGTGAGCACCCGGTTGACCCCGGCCGTGACGAGCAGGTCGGCCACCAGCCGGCCGCCGATCGAGATCCGCGGCGCATCCTTCTTGTCCGACCGGCCGTAGGCGTAGTGCGGGATCACCGCCGTCACCCGGCCCGCCGACGCGCCCCGGGCCGCGTCCGACATCAGCAGCAGCTCGATCAGGTGCTCCTGGACCGGCTTGACCAGCGGCTGGATGATGAAGACGTCCCGCTCCCGGCAGTTGGACTGCAGCTGGACCTCCAAGCAGTCGTTCGCGAACCGCTTGAGCTGCACCGGCCGCTGCGGGACGTTCAGGTAGGCGCAGATCTCGGCGGTCAGGGCGGGGTGAGCGCTCCCGCCGAAGACGGCGATCTCACGCACCGGCGCCCTCCTCCGGCTTGTAGGGCGGCAAGCCGAGCCGCTCCCTGATCGTCTGCTGGACCTCCTCGATCGGCGGCCGGGCGTCCACGGTGATCACGTACTCCTTGCGGCGGAAGATGTCCAGGACCGGGTCGGTCTCCTCGTGGTATTCGCGCAGCCGGGTCGCGAGCGCCTCCTCGGTGTCGTCCTCACGGGTCACCAGCGTGCCACCGCACACGTCGCACTTGCCCTCGACCCGGGGCCGGCCCTGGATCAGGTTGTAGTCCATGCCGCAGCCCGAGCACAGGCGGCGGGCCAGGACCCGGCGGCGGACCTCCGCGTCGGGGAGGTCGAGGTAGATCACCGCGTCGATGTCGTAGCTCTCCAGGAAGAACTCGGCCTGCCGCGCGTTGCGGGGGAACCCGTCGACGATGAAGCCGTAGTTCCAGTCGTGGTCGGCCAGCCGCTGCGCGGTCACCTTCTCGGCCATGTCGTCCCCGACCAGTTCGCCCGCGGCCATGATCCGCCGCACCTGGGCGCCCATCTTGGTG
>JBAPYC010000160.1:0-3113 GCA_049284535.1 Streptosporangiaceae bacterium | reverse complement strand
GGCGATGCAGGGCAGGAAGGCCGCCGAGGGAACCGCCTGGGCCGTCAGGATCCCCGCATTGCTCGTGCCGCAATCGGGTGCGCGGGGGGCCGCGCCCAGCGTGACGTGCACCCCTGTGGTCGCGGTGTCCGGCAACAGCAAGCCGACGCCGAAAACGGCGGACACGGTGAAGAGGGCGAGCATCGCTGCGGCCAGGGTGACCCGCCGGGCGCTCCAGCGCTGCAGCACGATCGGCCGCCGCTGCGGGGCGAGCTTGCGGAACTCGGCGAGCAGGTCCCGGGGATCACGTTTCATGAAAGCGCGCAGCTGCGTCGGGCTGGCCACCCCGCGGGTGGCGGCGAAGGCCTCGGCCAGCTCGGCCTCGGTGAAATAATTCAGCGCCTGCCGGTAGACCCGCGCGGGGTCGGTGCGGACCGCCAGGACCAGCATCATGTTGCCCAGGTCGACCGCCTGCCGCCAGGGCGAGGGGCGGACCTGGGCGAAGGCCACGTCGATCAGCAGCAGCTGTCCGGCGCGGACCATCAGATTGCCCGGCTTGATGTCGCGGTGGGCGATCCCCGCGTCCCACAGCGTGCGGATCAGCGCCAGCCCCTGGTCGATCAGCTGGTCATCCAGGTCAGCGCCGCCAATTTCCACCGCGCCGTCGAAGTACTCGGTGACCAGCAGGTACTCCCGCTCGGGGGTGATCTCCACGATGCCGTAGGGCCTAGGCACGGTGACCCCGACGTCCTGCAGCAGGCGCAGGGCGTAGTCCTCGTACTCGGCCAGGCGCCGCACGGTCTGGAAGGGATGCTCGTCCTCCAGCGAGCCGTACAAGATCGTCCGCCATATCTTGTACCAGCGGTCGGCGCGGACGTGGCCCTTGGTGTAGAGCTTGGCGAACAGGTACTCCTGCGGGGCGCCCTCGACCCGCAGCCGCAGCGGCGTTGAGCCGGCAGAGGACTCCAGCCCGACCGGCGTGATGCCGGTGACGGTGAACCCGAGCTGGTCGCGCGTGCCCTGACGGATCGCGTCGCCGCGCCGGCCGGTCACATCCACGTGCGCGGTGTTGCCGCGCCGGTAGACCACGGGGAAGACCTCGTTCGGGGTGAAGAAACGGAATGCGCTGACCGGGATCGCGACGCCGAGCGCCACCCCCAGGAGCAGGTCATCCACGTGATCGACGGCCAGGTACAGGCAGGCCAGGCAGAACACGACGATGACGACCGCGATGGCCGCCTTCGCGTAAGTGCGGGGCCGTCCCGGCACGACCAGGCAGTAGGCGATGCTCATCAGCAGGAACGTGAGGATCGTCACCGAGAGCGCCGGCGCGGAATACCCCGCCCAGCCGGTGATGATCGGCACGCCGTACGGCCGGGGCCGGGTCATCCCCTCAGTGATGCTCTGGGTGGCGAGCTGGAGGAGGAACAGGCTGCACAGGAATACCAGCAGGTGCCGCCAGCGCCGGAACACTATCGTCAGCACGACCGCCGACAGCCCGAGCACTGTGGCCCGCCAGCCGGAGCCGGCCGTGTAGATCCCGTTGGTGACGTCGGTCAGCCACGGCGTCCGTGCCCGCGCGAAGAGCCTGAGCACCGCCGTGTTGACCTGATTATCGAGCCGGAGCGACGGGGCCCGCAGCGAGATCACGATCACGCCGGCCAGGACGACAACCGCGAGGACCAGCCAGGCCCTGGTGGTGACCGAGACCGGGTGCGGCAGCGGCGGGGGCGCACCCGTCGGGCGCCGGCGGCGCGTCGTCCGCCGCACGGCGGGACTCGGCGCAAGGCTCGCCATGCCGGCCCGTGTGGTTACCGTCTCCGCCTTCTCGCTCACCGTGACACCTCCTCGACCCAGGTCGGCTCCTGCGTCCGCAGCCAGCTCTCGGCTACCAGGCGCGGATCTTGCCCGCGTAGTTCCACCTGCGCGTTCAGGGCGCGCAGTGAGCCGGTCGTCAGGCGCGCCGATACGGTGTCGAGCACCGCGAGGAGCCGCGGGCCGTAGCGGGCGACGGCATCCCGGCGCACCAGCGGGACGACGTTCTCGGCCGGCTGCAGGCCGCGGTCGTCGGCCAGCACCACCAGGTGGTCCGCCGCGATGGCCGGGTCGGTGCTGAACAGCAACGCAACGCCGATGTCTCCTGCCTGCAGGGCCTGCAGCGTCAGCGGGCCCCCGGCGTCCAGCGGTATGAAGACCCGGAACCGGAGCCCGTAAACCTGCTTCAGCCCGAGCAGGCAGTAGACCTCCTCCGGGCATTCGGGCGGGCCGCCGAACGCCAGCCGCGGCGCCACCCGGGCCAGGTCGGCGACCGAGCGCAGGTCATAGCGGGCCGCGGTCGCGGCGGTGACCACGATGACGTTAGCGTCCTGCGCGGCGGACGGGCGCCCCGCCACCAGCCCCCGGCCAGCCACCCACCCAGCCAGGGCCCGGCCGGTCGCCGTAACATCGGACGTCGCGGACTGCCGCCCCAGGCTGACGAACTCGAGCGCCGACCCGGAGTACTCCGGCACTACCTGGACAAGTCCGCTCATCAGCGCCGGGTCCACCAGCTCGCGAGGGCCCAGGTCCGGCAGGACGCGGACGGGGAAGCCCTGCGCCGTGAGCGCGCCGGCGTAGATGTCGGCGAGGAGCACGCTCTCCGGGAAGTCGAATGACCCGACGGTAATGACGCCATGCTGGGCGGCCCCGTCAGCATGGTGAGCTGACGTGCTGCCGCAGGCGCAGGCGCAGCACACGATAGCCAGCGCCAGACAGGCTAGGTACGCCACCGTCCGTCGTTCCGGCTCTGCTCTCATCACGTTCCGTGCGGGTCGAGAAGAAAAGGTTGCTCCGCACGTGCCCGGAGCCTGGGACCCGCTTCTGCGGGCGGGGCACCGCCTGAGAGGCGGCGGCGACCGGCGGGCACGACCGGCACCCGCGCTGGTGCGCGCTGGGCCAGCCGCGGGCCGGTGGTCACACGTATCCCCGGTGCTGCAGGGACCGCCAGCACAGCCAGCCCGGCAGCACCGGCAGCCAGTAGGTGGCCAGCCGGTACAGCAGCACGGCCGAGACCGCGGGACCGGGCTGCATGCCGACGCCGGTCAGCCCGGCGACCAGCGCCGCCTCGATCGCGCCGAGGCCGCCCGGCGTGGGGG
>JBAPYC010000159.1:0-15744 GCA_049284535.1 Streptosporangiaceae bacterium | reverse complement strand
CTTCCAGCCGGGGTCGAGCCAGCCGCGGCCGCGAGCGCCTCGGACAACATGCCCGACGGCTGGCGCGCGGTGGCTCCCGCGCTCGCCGAGCGTCCCGCCGCCGACGTCCTGATCACCGCGGGTGCCGGGCGTTCCATCCCGCTCTACGCGGTCGACGCCGCCCTCGCGCTCGGTGCTGCCTCGGTCACCTACGTCGGCACGGATGCCGAACGGCTCGACAAGGCGCGCCGGCTCGGCGCTCAGGTCGTCGAAGGGCGGCCCGGGCGGTCACTGGGCACCTTCCCGGTCACGGTCGATGGCACCGGCACCCCCGAAGGCCTGGTGGCCACGCTCAGGCTCACCGCCTGGGGGGGCCGGTGCACATCGATCGCCCAGCTCGCAGCAGAAGGCACGCTCCCCTTGCTCGAGCTCTACACCCGCGGGGTGAACCTGCACCTCGGCCGGGCCATGGCGCGCCCCTGCATACCCGCCATCGTGAGCCTGCTCGCCGCTGGCCGGCTCCGGCCGCACATCGTCACCAGCGCCACGATCGGTTGGGATGACGCACCCGAGGCACTGCTCGAGCCGGCAACCAAGCTGATCTTCCAGCGTGCCTGACGCCGCGCCGGCCAGCGGCCGCCACCGCGGAGACATGCTCACACGGACACGGCCTCACACGGACACGGCCTCACACGGATACGGGCGGCCTTTCCCGGCTGACCGCGTCGAGCAGCAGCGTCGCGGCCACCGTCGCCCCGTCGGTGCGGATCGTGCCGGCCACGGCCTTCGCCCGTGCGCGGGTCTCAGGGGTCAGGGCCGTTCCGAGCGCGGCTGACAGGGAGCCTAGGGTCGGAGCCGGGCCGTCGTGGGCCACGCCGATGCCCAGGCCGGCGACCCGGTCGGCCCAGTATGGCTGGTCAGCCATCTGGGGCACCACCACCTGAGGTGCGCCGGCCCGGGCGGCCGTCGTGGTGGTGCCCGCACCGCCGTGGTGCACGACGCCGGCTACCCGGCTGAACAGTGCCTGCTGGTTAACCTCGCCGACGGCGAAGCAGTCATCCTGGTCATCGATCAGGGCCAGGTCAGCCCAGCCGTGGGCGACCAGGACGCGGTGGCCCTGACCGCGGATCGCCTCGATGGCCACCCGGGCGATGTCCTTCGGGGCGGGCATGCTGCCGAAGCCCACGTACACCGGTGGTGCGCCGGCGTCCAGGAACGCCAGCAGCTCCTCCGGTAGCGGGCGTTCATCCGGCACGATCCACGCGCCGGTCTGCACGACGTCGAGGTCCGCCGGCTCCTGCCACGGGCCCAGGACCGGGTCCGCCGCCAGCCACGGGTGGCTGGTGAAGACGTGGTCGCGGACGTTGCCCACCGGTGGCAGGCCGGCCGACGCCCGGTGGGTGTTGAGCGCCGCGCCGAACAGCGCGTTATAGCTTCCGATGTTCAGGTCGTTCAGTGCCCGGTTGTCGGTCACGTCCGGCGGGAGCGGCCGCCCTGGCAGCGGTTGCGGCCGGTGATACGGCGACGGCAGGAAGATCGGGCAGTAGGCCGCGTACACGTAGCGGATGCCGAGATGCTCGGCCACCGACTGCGCGCCGGCCGTGGCCGGGAACAAGCCGGTGGCTACCAGCGCGTCGCATCCCTCAGCGGCCGCGGTGAGCTTGTCGAACTGCGCGGCAATCAGCTCGGCCGCCACCCGCGGCACGTCCGCCGCCGACGCCGGCGCCGCCCCGTGCATGAGCGCGCGCACGGACTGGCCGACCGGCACCAGCGGTACCCCGACCTCGGCCAGCCGGTCCGCGCAGTCCGGCGGCGCGCACACCAGCGCCTCCGCGCCGAGCGCTTGCAACCGCACCGCGAGTCCCGCCAGCGGCTCGACGTCACCACGCCCCCCGTACGTTGACAACAACACACGCATTTCATGACCCCGTTTCGTATGTTCTGCGTTCGGCCTGCGATTTTGCCGCACGACCGGGGTCTTGCCGCAAGCCCCCAGGTGCGCTGTAGATTGAAAGTGGCGAGGAGTTGCATCTCCTTGCCTTTGCTTTTTGTCCGACTGCGGTGGACGGACAGCCTCCTGGCGAAGCGGCGGCCGCCGCGTGCAGCGGTGCGCCGCGCCGGAGGATCTCCCCGGGGGTCACGCGCCTGCTGAGAACTCCTGACACACGAACGCGAGCTGCCTCGAGCCAATGCGGCCGATGCCAACTCCGCCGCCCGGTTCGCCCAAGGGCGCCAAGGGCACCTGACTGACGCCAATCAGAGTGCCGAGGCGAGATGGGGCGCCCAGCCGCTCAGACAGCGGCCGGCTGGGCCCATTGCTCGACGAAGCGCCGTAGCTGCTGGCGTCCTTGCAGGCCGCATTTGGCGTAGACGTTGCCAAGGTGATACTCCACGGCCTTGCGGCTGACAAAGAGCTCAGCCGCGATCTCGGGATTGGACAGGCCTTTCCCGACCAGATGGGCTACCTCGGTTTCCCGGCTTGTCAGCGTCAGGGCGGAATGGCCCTTGGACGGGCTTCTCGGCAGGCAGGCCGCCAGCTCTTCCTCGGTCTGGGCGATGAACGGCGCGGACCGCAGCGCCTGGTACTCGGTGTTGGCCCGCTGCAGCCGCTCAACGGCTGGCCGCCGCTGGCCTGTGCGCCGTAGCAGCCGTCCATGGGCCAGCAGCAGCCGGGCGTAATGAACCGGGCTGCGGATACCGGGGCTGTCCTCGCCGCGCTGGTAGAGCTGCAATGCCAGCTCGGAGTCACCGCGCCGCTCGGCAAGCCATCCTTCCAGCCAGGCCAGGGCCGCGGTCAGGTAGCTGATCTGCCCGATGTCAGCTCGCAGCTGGGCCAGGACGGCGGCGGCCTGCTCAAGCTGGCCCGAGCCGATCAGCCCTTCGGCCAGGAGCGGTCCCCAAAAGCCCGCGTAGAGCCGGCTGCGGCCGTCCCGGGCGGCCTCGTACTGCCAGGGACCCATGACGTCGGCCATGCCCAGGTAGTCTGCGGCCGCCTGGCAGACCAGGGCCCGGGCCATCGCTGCGTACAGCCGCTCCTGGCCGTAATCGACACTGGCCGAGGCCTCTTCGGCCAGCCGGGCGTGCCGCTCGGCCTCCTGCGCCGCGCCGCGCCCGGCCGGTACGCACCCCGCCGCCAGGTGCAGCAGCGGCAGCTCAAACCGGCGGGAATGGATGGCGGCGGCCGAGAACCCCTGCTCGGCGGTGAGCAGTACGTCGTCCCAGGCACCGGTCAGGTACTGGGCCAGCGCGAGCCAGAAATAGGCCCGTACGCCCAGGCTGAGCGTCGCACCGCGCCGGGCCATCTGGAGGCTGCTGGTCAGGTCGCTGATCGCCCGCTTTGGGTCGCCGGCCAGCAGCCAGAGCAGTCCCCGGTAGGACAGGCCGTCCACGTCGATCGCCGGCACCTGCGCTGGGTCGGCTTCCAGGTAAGCCAGCTCAGCCAGACCGGCGTTCGGTCCGGACAACTGGGCGGTACCCATGGCGATCAGGTTGCGCGTCTGGCTGGCGGCCGCAACGTCCAGGAGGCCGCTCTCCAGCGCCTGCTGCCCGAAAGCTACCGCCCTGGCGCCGTCCCCCATGAGGGTGTAGGTGCCGGCCAGGTGGTTGGCGATCAGGGCGGCCAGCGGCTGGCCAGCCGGGTCCTCCTGCGCCTGCGTGAGCGCCTGGCTGAACTGCCGTTCCGCCTCGGCGAGCTGGCCTGAGGAGTAGGCGATCGTGCCCATCACGCAGCCGCGCAGTGGGGACGGCGCGGTCCCTTCGACTGCCTCACGCAACATCCGTCCAGCAGACTCTTCGGTCAGCACCAGATGCAGCGCGGCCGTCAGCAGCCGCCGTTCTCGGTCGGCCCGGGCCGGCGAGATGTCTGAGGCCCACTGCAGATGGGTGGTGGCCAGCGCTGGACGGCCAGCCGCTGCCTCTTCGGCGGCCAGCTGTTCCAGCTCGGCGGCCAGGGCTTCGTCCGGTCGCTCGAGGGCAGCCACCCGGTGCTTCCACGATGCGGCCTGGCTGGTCAGCGAGGCCGCGCGGGCGTGCAGCAGGCGGCGGCTGGCGGGCGTGAGACCGGCATAGATCGCGTCGCGCACCAGCGGGTGCCGGATCTCCACTGGACAGGTGGGTTCTTCTGGCCACCACCGCACCAGCCCGCTGGCTACCGCTGGCTCGATCGCTGCACTGGGCGAGCCGGACTGCGCCGCCTGCCCCAGCTGCGCCAGCGGCATGCGCAAATTCAGCACCGCCAGCATTTCCAGGACGCCCCGGGTCTCGGACGGCAGCCCGCGCATCTGAGCACCAATGGCGGCCGCCAGCGACCGCGGCACGGCGCCCCGGCCTGGTACGAGCGGATCGAAGCCGGAGCCCTCGCTCAGCAATGTGTGCAGGTATAGCGGATGCCCGCCAGTGTCCCGGTGCAGCCGCTGGACTGCCTCATCATCCAGCGCTTCTGTCCCGAGCGCCGCTGCCAGCGGCGCCACTTCGTCCAGGGCGAGACCGCCCAGCGGAAGATGCAGCCGGTGCTCCACGCTCGTCAGCATCCGGTGGGCCGCCGCATCCAGGCGGTCGCCGGGCCCCCGGTACGTCACCACCGTGATCACCGGGTCCACCGACAGCCGCCGCAGCATGAACGACAGCGCCTCCACGGACTTGCGGTCGGCCCACTGCAGATCATCGAGAAAGATCGCCACCGAGCCCGTGGCCAGCTGGCCTCCCACCACCTCGAGCAGGCGCGCGCCCACGGCAAACGACGAGATCGGCGATCCGGTTCCGTCCATAGGCATCACCTGCTGGAATAGCCCCGCCGCCCGCAGCAGCTGGTCGACGAGCCCGAAGTCCAGATCGGCCTCCGCCTGGTCGGCCCGGGCCGACAGCACCCGCAACCTGACGCCCTCGGCCTTGCTCAGGCCGCACCGGGCCAGTGCCGTCTTGCCGACGCCCGGGTCTCCCTCGATGGCCACCAGCCACGGCTGCCCCGCCGCCACCCTGGCGATGACCTCAGTGACCCGGGACAGTTCCGCCACCCGGCCCACGAAAACCTCCCGCGGCGGCTGCCGGTCTCCCACGCGCCCACCTCGCTCCCGCCCGCAGCATCAGCCACCCGGATAAATAGAGCGTAACGGCCAGACTCTTTAGCTGGAAGGGCGCTCACCACGGCAGGCGCAGGCAGGCCACCTCCAGCGCGCCGCAGCTTCGGAATGCCTGATCACCGGTACTGAAAGGCCTGGAGCAGGTTCGCCGACGAATCAGCGGAGAAAGATGTTCACTCATCGAGTTCCAAAACGCCTCCGCGACACTCGTGCTGCGCGGCCGAGCTAGTTCCGGGCGCAGGGCCGCTACCGTGCCGACGGCGACGAGGGGGCGATTGCGTTGTACTTCGCGGCTCTGCAGTCCGCGCGTTCCCATGAGCCGGTAGACCCGAGGACGGTCCTGCGACCACCAGATCCAGCAGGCTGACCCGCGCCGCCGTCGTGGCCGTCGCCAGGGCGCGTGCGGCCGTTACAGGTCACCGAGGGCGGTGATGGGTGATTCGATGCAGTCGGCGACGTAGCGGAGGAACCCGCCGGCCGTGCCGCCGTCGCAGACCCGGTGGTCAAAGGCCAGCGTGAGCTCGCCCATCTTGCGCACGGCGACCTGGCCATCGACGACCCACGGGCGGTCGATGACGCGGCCCAGGCCCAGGATCGCCACCTCCGGGTAGTTGATGATGGCGGCGGAACCGTCGACGCCGAACACGCCGTAGTTGTTGACGGTGAAGGTGCCGCCGGTCAGGTCGGCGGGAGTAAGGGTCCCGCCGCGTGCCGCCGCGGTAAGGGTGGCCAGGGCCGCCGACAGGTCCCGGGTAGCGAGCCGGTGTGCGTCGCGGACGACGGGGACGACCAGGCCTTGTTCTGTCTGGGCCGCGAACCCCAGGTGGATGTGGTCCAGCAGGACGATGTCGCTGCCGTCGACGCGGGCATTGAGCTCCGGGTAGCGCCGCAATCCGAGCACGGCGAAGCGGGCTAGCAGGGCCAGCAGGCTCACCGGTGGGCGCGAGCCGCCGGCGTTGAGGGCCTGCCTGGCTGCCAGCAGGCCGGTAGCGTCGACGTCCACCCAGACGGTGGCCTCGGGAATCTCGCGGCGTGAGCGCGCGAGCTTGTCCGCCGCTGCACGGCGCGCCCCGCGTAGCGGTATCCGCTTCTCGCCGGGCTCAGCCGGAGCGGCGGGCCGGGCCGGAGAAGTGCGGCCGGCAGGAGTTGCCGACGCTGCCAGGGCGCGCTGGGCCAGGGCCCGGCGGACGTCTTCCCGGCGCACCAGGCCGGACGGTCCCGTGCCGGTGACGCTGGCCAGGTCGAGGCCGGCGTCCCGGGCCATCTTGCGCACCAGGGGCGAGATCACCGGAACCGGGCCTCGGCGGGCCGGGGCGATCACCGGGACCGGTGCCGCCTGGCGGCGCGGAGTGTGCCGGGTGGCGCGCCGCCCGGAGCGGGCAGCGGACGTGCCGTAGCCGATGAGGACGTTGCCGCTGGGTTCGGCGACGGCGGTGGTGGTGGTGGCCGAGGTGGGGCCAGGGGTGAACGTGCCGGGTTCGCGGAATCCGGCGGCGGGCTCGTCCGCGGTGATGGTGATCAGCGGCTGCCCGACGGCGACAACCGCGCCGGGCGCGGCGTGGATCCCGGCTACGGCGCCGGCGTACGGGACCGGGACCTCCACGGCGGCCTTGGCCGTCTCGACCTCCACGATGGCCTGATCGACGTCGACGTGGTCGCCGACCTGGACATGCCAGCTGATGATCTCCGCTTCCTCCAGCCCTTCGCCGAGGTCAGGGAGCAGGAAGTCAGGCATGGTCGTCCCACTGGAGTTGCGCGATGGCGTCGAGGATGCGGTCGGCGTCCGGCAGGTGCAGGTGCTCCAGATGCGGCGGCGGGTAGGGGATGTCCAGGCCGGTGACCCGCAGGATCGGCGCCTCGAGATAGTGGAAGCACTGCTGGGTCAGCCGGGCGACGACCTCGGCCCCGTAGCCGGCGAACCCCGGCGCCTCGTGCACCACCACGGCCCGGCCCGTGCGGCGCACCGACTCGGCCAGCGTCGCGTCGTCGAACGGCGACAGCGAGCGCAGGTCGATGACCTCGACGTCCCATTCGCCGGCGGCGGCCTCGGCGGCTTCCAGGGCGGTATCCACCATCCCGCCGTAGGCGATGAGCGTGACGTCCTGGCCAGGGCGGCGGATCACCGCCTGGTCGATGGCAGGTCCGTCCATGGTCAGCGCGGCTGTCTCCTTGGACCAGTAGCGGCGCTTGGGTTCGAGGAAGATAACCGGATCGGGACACTGGATCGACTGGCGGAGCAGCCGGTAGGCATCTGCCGGGCTCCCGGGGGCCACCACGCGCAGCCCCGCGGTGTGCACGTAATAGGCCTCCGAGGAATCGGAATGATGCTCCACCCCGCCGATCCCGCCACCGAACGGGATCCGCACCACGATGGGCAGCCGGACGCGTCCCCTGGTCCGGTTGTGCAGCTTGGCCAGGTGGCTGGTGACCTGCTCGAAGGCCGGGTAGGCGAACGCGTCGAACTGCATCTCGACCACCGGGACCATGCCGTTCATGGCCATGCCGATGGCGGTTCCGATGATGGCCGACTCAGCCAGCGGCGTGTCGAAGACCCGCTGTTCGCCGAACCGGGCGGCGAGCCCGTCGGTGACGCGGAAGACCCCGCCAAGCGTGCCGACGTCCTCGCCGAAGACCAGCACCCGCTCGTCAGCGGCCAGGCTGTCGGCCAGGGCGGCGTTGAGCGCGGCGGCCATGGTCACCGGGGCGGCGGCCCGGGCCGCCACCGGGGCATCCGCTGCCGCGGAGGGTTCCGAGGTCGCGGAGGATTCTGAGGTCACGGAGGGTTCTGAGGCAGCAGAGAGCCGTTCTGAGGCAGCAGAGAGCAGGGCCGTCATAGCGCGGACTCCCCCATCTCGCGCAGCAGCGCGTCCCGCTGCTGTGCCAGGGCGGCCGTCGGTGTGGTGTACACGTGCGCGAACAGGTCGGCGGGATCGGCGCTGACCTCGCGGTTCATGCGGTCGCGGACGCGTTCGGCGAACCGTTCCGCCTGGTCCGCTACCTGCCCGGCGGCACGTTCGTCGAGCAAGCCGGCGGCCCTGAGGTAGGCCTCCAGGCGGGTAATCGGGTCCCGGGCAAGCCAGGCCTGGACCTCGCCATCGGCGCGGTACCGGGCCGCGTCGTCGGCGTTGGTGTGCGCCTCGATGCGGTAGGTGAGCGCCTCGATCAGGGCCGGGCCCTGACCGGCCGCGGCCCGGTCGACGCAGGCGCGCACGGCCGAGTAGACGGCGGCGGCGTCGTTGCCGTCGATGAGCATCGACGGGATGCCGTAGCCGACGCCCTTGGCGGCCAGGGTCGGCGCGGCGGTCTGCTTGGCCAGCGGCACGCTGATCGCGTAGCCGTTGTTCTGCACCAGGAACACCACGGGCGCGTGCCACACCGCGGCGAAGTTGAGTGCCTCGTGGGTATCGCCCTCGCTGGTCGCGCCGTCGCCCAGCAGCGCCAGTGCGACCTGGTCCTGCTGCTTCAGGCGGGCGGCGTGGGCCAGCCCGACGGCATGCAAGGTGTTGGTGGCCAGCGGCGTGCACTGCGGCGCGACGCGGTACTGGTAGGGGTCGTAACCGCAGTGCCAGTCGCCCCGCAGCAGCGAGAGCGCCTCGGCGGCATCTACCCCGCGCGTCACGACGGCCATCGTGTCGCGGTAGGTGGGAAACAGCCAGTCCTGCTCGCGGAGCGCGAGCACGGCCCCGACCTGACAGGCGTCTTGCCCCCGCGAGGACGGGTAGACGGCCAGCCGTCCCTGCCTGGTCAGCATGGTGGCCTGCCGGTCGAAGCGCCGTCCGAGCACCATGCGGCGGTGCAGTTCGAGCAGCATCCCAGCCTCGGGCAGCACCAGCTCGCCTGGGTTCTGGCCGGCCCGGCCTTCTGGGTCGATCAGCTGCAGCGGCGCCGTGCTGGGCAGCAGGCTTTCGGCCGATACCGGCGGGGTGAGCAGAGCCGTCACGGCAGTTCCTTCCACAGTCCCTTTTTCCAGATCATGTGCCTCGACGGTGCCAAACTTCCAGTATCTGACTAATAGTGGAGACTAATTGCTCACAGGACGCAGCTACGCTTGCCATATGACGCAAAACCCGCCCCCGGCGGACGGCCCGGGTGGACACATGGCACCGCTGGACGACACCGACCGGCTCATCATCGACGCGCTGCGCTTCGACGGCCGGCTGTCCATGCGGTCGCTGGCCGCCCGGCTGCACCTGTCACGGGCCAACGCCTACGCCCGCGTGGCCAGGCTCCAGCGCGACGGCGTGATCACCGGCTACGCCGCGCTCATCGACCCGGTCCGGTACGGGTACGGGCTATCGGCCTACGTCTACCTCGATATCGCCCAGCGGTCCTGGAAGACGGTGCGCCGCCAGCTGCTGCGCATGCCCGAGGTCGACCACGTCGCGCTCATCTCGGGCGAGCACGACATCTTGCTGCGGGTCCGCACCCACGACGCGACGTCCCTGCGGGACGTCGTGCTGACCCGGCTGCAGGACATGCCCGAGATACGTGCGACCCAGACCGTGCTGATCTTCGAGGAACTGGAGCCCGGCGGCGCCAGCCGCGGCGAGACCCGCCTGGCGGCGGAGCCGGGCTGAGCCGCCCGGCCCGCTGGAGGGCCTGATCAGGTTTCAGAAGGAGCGGCCCGGGTTGAGGATGCCGTGCGGGTCGAGCGCCGTCTTGATCGCCTGGTGCACGGCCAGCGAGGCGGGGCCGAGCTGCTCCCGCAGCCAGGCCTGCTTGAGCACCCCGACGCCGTGCTCGCCGGTGATGGTCCCGCCGAGCCGGCGCGCGTGCTGGCATATCCGCTCGGCCACCGCCATGGCCCGGGCGATGGTGCTGGGGGTGAGATCGGGCAGCATCAGCGCCGGATGCAGGTTGCCGTCGCCGGCGTGCGCCACGGTCGCGATGGGCAGGCCGCTGTCCGCGCTCACCTGCTGGATAATCGCGAGCATCTCCGCCAGCTGCCCGGGCCGGACGCAGACGTCGTCGATGACCGTCGGCCCGGCGGCCATGACCGCCGTGCCGGCCAGCCGGCGTGCCTCCAGGAGCAGGTCCGATTCCTCGGCCGTGGTGGCCTGGATCACCAGGTCGGCGCCCGCCTTCTCACAGCACTGCGTCATCCGCCTGACGTCCTCGTCCGCGGCGTCGCTGTCGGACTGGCCGATGAGCAGCCCGGCGGCCGAGCGGTCCAGATCCATCCGCCGGTAATCCTCGATGGCGTTGACCGTCGCCCGGTCGATGAGCTCGAGCATGCTGGGCACCACCCCGCTGGCCTGGATGGCGTCCACCGCGTGGCCGATCGCGGCCAGCGCGGGAAACGACGCCACGAACGTCACCGGGTCCCGCGGGGGACGGGGGCGGATCCGCAGGGTGGCCGCGGTGACCACGCCGAGTGTCCCCTCCGATCCGATGAACAGCGAGGTGAGATCGTATCCGGCGACATCCTTGCGGGCGCCGCTGCCGGTGCGCAGAACACTGCCGTCGGCCAGGACGACTTCCAGCCCGAGGGCCGAATCCCGGGTCACGCCGTACTTGACGCATCGCATGCCGCCGGCGTTGGTCGCGAGGTTGCCGCCGATCGTGCAGATCTCGAAGCTGCCGGGATCGGGCGGGTAGAACATCCCCTCGGCAGCAGCGGCCCGGCCCAGGTCGGCGTTGAGGACCCCGGCTTCGACCACGGCGTACTGATGCCGGGCGTTGATCTCGCGGATGGCGGTGAACCGCTCCAGGCTGAGCACGAGACAGCCGTCGATCGCGTTCGCGCCCCCGGAAAGCCCGGTGCCGGCGCCCCGGGGCACGACCGGAACCCGGTTCTCGGCCGCCCAGCGCAGTGCGATGCTCACCTCGGCGACCGTGCCGGGCCGCACGACGGCGCGCGGCCGGCCCGCCGGAACGGTGGCCGCGCGGTCGCGGCGGTAGCCCTCCATTACCCCGTCATCGGTCACGATGGCACCGGTAGACAGCTGCCGCGTCAGTTGCGCGAGATCCTCGCTCATCGTCCCTGCCCGATCGGAGTCATGGTCCAGGCTAAGTAGAACTTTTACGGGGGCGCAATGCACCCGATCCGTTCACAGGCGGGCGGCGGGCCTTGGCACGGCCGCGATACCCAGGGTCGACTGAAGCGCGAGCAGGCCGGACCCGCGGCTGGCGAAGGTTACCTGTGGCGCGGGACCGATGGCGGCGAACGACACCAGCGCCTCGCACGGGTCCAGCCCGGCGACCTGGAGCGCGGCGATGTGCCCGTCGCCGCGGTGCTCACGCAGCACGTTGATGGCGTGCCACAGGATCAGGTGCAGCTCGCCCGGCCAGGGCAGGTCCGCATTGGCGACGGCCAGCGGGCGTCTGGCGGTGCCGCCGCCAGGCGAAGTAACTCGGCCACCGGGTCTGCACGTCGTATCTCAGGGCGGCTGCCTCAGCGAATACTTCCGGCGCGTACCAGAACACCGCATGGATTGGCTCCAGCTGGTGCCACATGCGACGCGTCAGCCCGTGCTCCGTTGCTGTCATTACGCTGTCTCCCCGCCCAGGCGCCCCGCGGGCGTTCAGTGCCGCCTGTCGGCGTCCGCCGCGGCCCGGGCGGTTCCGGGCTCCGGCCGGCTTCGCACGGGCGCTTTCATCTGGTCCCATGTCATGGGCAGGTCCGAGCCCGGAATCTGGAAGGACTCGAAGCGGGTCTGGCCCATCAGCGGCTTCAGCCGGCGGGTGATGGCCCGGTGCGGGTCCGATGAGGCGAACGCCTCGAGGCTGGCCTGGTCTTCCCATACGGAGAAGGCCCAGAACGTCTTGCGGGCGACCTCGGCATCAAGCGCGTAGCCGATCAGCCCGGGGGGCGCGCGCCAGCTGGCGGCGGATCACCAGTGCGTCGCGCAGAAAGCCGGGAACCGAGCGGTGGTGTTGGAGCGGCAGGCGTGAGGACATCGCCACGTACGTGCGGCCCGGGTCAACCGCCTGCCGCTGGGTCCAGGGCAATGCCGGCATGCGATCCTCCATCGATAGTGTGATCTAACCGCTGGAAGATAATCTGACCACTGGTTAGCCCGGACCGTTGCTTCGTATCTGAGCAGACCCGCCTGACGGTGATGGGAACCGGCCGAGCGGCCGCGTCGACCTATTGACGAGCTGGCAGCGGGTCTGGCGGCTCGCGTGGCTGGAGACGATATCGGCACCATACGTTCATGCATGATGCATGAATACGTGGGTAGACTGCGGATATGAGCGAGCCCACGGATACAGGTATCGTCCAAGTCCGCGACGTCGATCCGGCGACACTGGCGGTTCTGCGCGACCGGGCCAGATCGCTCGGCCAGTCGCTGTCGGGTTACCTGCGCGACCTGATGGACGCCGATGCCGCCGCGGAGACCAACGCCGAGGTCATCGCCCGGATGGCCCGCGACCGGGAACCCGCAGACCTGACCATGGACGACATTCTCGCGGCACGCGACGAGGGGCGGCGTTGAGCCTCACCTACGTCGTCGACTGCTCCCTTGTGGTCGACGCGCTGTCCGCGCGGGAGGGGGATGACGTGCTGCGGCAGCGACTGTCCCTGCCACGCACGCTGCACGCCCCGCACCACCTCGACGTGGAGCTCGCGTCTACTGTCCGGAGCCTCGCGGCAGGAAAGAAGATCACCGACCGCCGCGGGGAACAGATGCTCGCCGACTATTCCCATCTGCGGATCACCCGCCATACAGTCTGGCCATATCACCCCCGGATGTGGGAGCTGCGCCACAACCTGGGAGCGTACGACGCCGCCTACATCGCACTAGCCGAGGCACTCGGCTGCGAGCTGCTGACAGGCGACGCCAAGCTAAAGAACGCAGCCGGGCACCGTGCGACGGTGATTGTCACCCGTTAGCGCACCGCTCCGTCTCCGGCACGATCCTGACGAGGCGGGGCAGGCCATTGTGTCGCTGGTGATAGCTGACCGTAGGTTGGTGCCCAGCAATAATTACCGCCTGGAGGCACACGGTCATGAGCATTGAGCGGGAGAAGCAGGTCGCCGCGGAAGCGGCCGCGGATCTGGTCGAGAACGGCATGACTGTCGGCCTTGGCACCGGCTCGACCGTGGCCTACCTGCTCCCGGCCCTGGCCAAGCGATCCCTGGACATCGTCTGCGCCGCCACGTCGCCGCGCACCGAGCACGCCGCGCGCGAACTGGGCCTGCGGATCGAGGCCGTCACTAGCATCGACCGGTTCGACATCACCATCGACGGCGCGGACCAGATCGCCCCGGACGGCTGGCTGGTCAAGGGGGGCGGCGGCGCCCACACCCGGGAGAAGATCGTGGCCGGGGCCGCGGACCGGTTCGTCGTCATCGCCGACTCCTCCAAGCCGGTCCCGGCCCTGCACGCCCCGGTCCCCCTGGAGCTGCTGTCCTTCGGGCTGCGCGCCACCATGCGCCGGGTCGACCCGGCCTCGCTGCGTGACGTCCCGCTGAGCCCGGACGGCGGCGTGATCGCGGACTACCACGGGCCGGTCGATGACCCGGCGGCGCTAGCCGTCTGGTTGTCGTCGACGCCCGGGGTCGTGTCTCACGGCCTGTTCCCGCCGCAGATGGTGGCCATGGCCCTGGTCGGCCGGGGCGAGTCAGCCGACCGGATCGACTTCACACCCGGTAATTGACCGGATGTGGCAGAATCTGCCGTCAGTGAGCATGAGGACGAACGCGGCGGGCATGGCCGTCCGGCTAGCTGAGGAGCGACATGAGCAGCACCGACCCGACGACGATCGGCGTACATCGCGCTCTGCACGAAGCGCTTAACTCGGCCAGGCAAGCCCAGCATCGCCTGGAAGAGGGAGATGCCACCCCCGACCTGGACGATCTTGTCGAGCTAGGGACGCTGCTGGCGGGGCTGTCGGAGAGTGTCACCGCCGTCAACACGGGGATGCTGGCGAAGGCGCGAGACGCGAAGACGGGAGGTTGAGGCGGCTGGCCGGCGGCGCTGAGTTCGCCGTCGGCGCACTTCGCCCACGGCTGGGCGCCCTGACGCTCGAAGATACTCAGGGCCGCCGTAAGGCCGAGCCCTGATCCGGTGGCGGCCAGCGTTTCCTGACCTAGCGCGATACGGGTGCCGCCCGAGGCCACGACGTCCCACTGCCCGGTGAGCCAGTCATCGGCGCAGCTCGATACCAGTGCATCAACAGCCGCTGCGATGGCAGCACTTCCCGGCCGTCGTGGATAACCTGCCCCCGGCCTCCCGGCAATCGCTCCGCCGGCCGGCGTATACGGAGGCGGTGAACTGGGCTGGAGTGCAGGTGCGGGTGCGGGCCGAATCCTGCGTGCTTGTAGTTCTGCCTGCCGCGGCCCGGGCGACTGCGGTGGCGCGCCCGGCCGCCACCGCCTGGTTCGCCTCGCTTCACCGCCGGCTCTGGATAGTGCGCTCTTTAGTGGTGGTTAGTGCTTGTCACTAGGACCTAAGCCCTGGCGAGTGCGAGAATCTGGCCAGAGCGAGTTCTCGAAAAGCGATTCAAGGCTGCTTTTGCCCGATCCTGAAGCGGGGGAATGCCGTGAGCCAGCCCCGGGAACTGGCCGGACGTGCCGGCGAGCAGGCGGCACTGCGCGGCCTGCTGCTATCACTGGGCGGCGGCATGAGCGGGGCCCTGGTCCTGCGGGGTGAGCCGGGTATCGGCAAGACGGCCCTGCTGGACTACCTGGCCGGAGCTGCGCCGGGCTTCGGCTTTGCCGTGGTGTCAGGGGTCGAGTCCGAGGCTGGGTTCGGTTTCGCCGGGCTGTACCGGCTGCTGGTCCCCTATCTCGGTGGGATGGACCGGCTGCCCGAGCCGCAGCGCCTGGCGCTCGGCACGGCACTGGGCCTGGTGGATGGGCAGCCGGGGACACCGTTCTTTATTGGCCTCGCGGCGCTGACGGTGCTGGCCGAGGCTGCGCAGGACCGGCCGCTGGTCTGCGTTATCGACGACGCCCAGTGGCTTGACCCCGAGTCGCTGGAGGTGCTGACGTTCGTCGCCCGGCGGGTCTATGCCGAGCGGCTCGGCATCATCTTCGGCGTCCGGGAGCCACCCCGGCTTGCGGCGCTCGAGGGCATCCCGGAGCTGAAGCTGTCCGGGCTTTCCCCAGCGCCCGCGGCGGAGCTGCTGGTCACCCTGGCGCCTGGCCGGGTGGATCCGCACGTGGCCGCGAAGATAGCCAAGCAGGCGGACGGCAACCCGCTGGTGCTGACTGAGGTGGGCCGGGAACTGGCCGAGGGCCGCATTCCGTCCGGGCTGCTGCTGAACGCGCCCGTCCCGGTGGGTCAGCGCCTGGAGTCCTATTTCCGGGACCGCGTCCAGGACCTTCCCGCGGACTGCCGGGCGCTGCTGCTGCTCGCAGCCGCCGGCGCGGACTCGGCAGTTACCTCAAGAGCCGCCGCAGGGGAAGGGCTGGGACCTGAGGCGGCGCTGCCGGCCGAGACCGCGCAACTGGTGACGATGACTCCGGATCTGCAGTTCCGGCATCCGCTGATCCGCGCCGCCGTTTATGCCAGTGCCGCGCCTGCGGACCGTCGCCGGGCTCATGAGCTGCTCGCCCGTGCGACCGATGCCAGCAGCCACCCCGATTTGCGAGCCTGGCATCTCGCCGGAGCGGCGCTGGCACCGGAGGAGGACATCGCCGCCGAACTGGAGCGGTGCGCAGAAGTGGCGCGCCGGCGCGGCGGGTTCCTCGCGCAGGCGGAGTTCCTGGCCCGGGCGGCGCAGCTGTCCCCCGATC
>JBAPYC010000158.1:0-4434 GCA_049284535.1 Streptosporangiaceae bacterium | reverse complement strand
GGCCGGCACTGCGGAGCCGGCCGTGGCGGAGCCGGGTGGGGCCACGGAGGCGCCGGCTGAGGCAGCGGCGTCGGCTGAGGCAGCGACGCCAGTTGTGGTCGTGTCGGCTGAGGCAGGCGCACCGGCTAAGGCAGGGGCACCGGCTAAGGGAGCGCCACCGGCGGAGGCCAGGGCGGATGAGGCTGCGCCGGCGTCGGCGAAGGCCGCCCGGGCCACGAAGGCGCGGACGCCGAGGGCCAAGGCCGCCACCCAGCCCGTGACTAAACCCGCCGCCAGGACGTCGCGGAGCAAGGCCGGGAGCTCCCAGGAGCCCACGCCGCCGAAGCCGCAGGTGCCCAGGGACTTCGACAGGACTGGCAACGTCCGGGTGCTGGGTCACCAGGAGAGCACCACGCCGACGGCCAGCACCACGCCGACGGCCAGCACCACGCCGGCGGCCGTGAGCCCGGAGGAGGCCAGCCCGGAGGAGGCCAGCCCGGCCCCGGCCATCGCGGCCACCGCCGTGGCAAGCAGCGTGACCGAGAGCCCGGCCGTGCCGGAGTCCACAGCGCAGACGCCGGAGCCCACGCCCGCGCCGAAGTCCCCCAAATCCGCGGCCAGGACACCGAGGGCCGCCACTGGCGCGGCCAAGCCCGCTGGCAGCACGGCCAAGAGGGCGACCGGGACGGCTGAGCCTTCAGCCGGCACGGTGGCTGAGCCTTCAGCCGGCACGGTGGCTGAGCCCGCAGCCAAGACGACGGCTGAGCCCGTGGCCGGCACGGCAGCCGGTCTTCCGCTGGCCAATTACGACGCGCTGTCCGTGGCCTCCCTTCGCGCGCGGCTGCGGAATCTCGACGCCGATCAGGTCAGGCAGCTGGCCGAGTACGAGCGGGCACATGCGGCCCGGGCGGACGTGATCGCCTCGTTCGAGCGCCGGATCGCCAAGCTGGAAACCGAGGCTTAGTGGCGCTCGAGACCTCGGCCGAATCGCCGGTTCCCGTCCGCACCGTGCTCCAGCTGGTCGGCGGGTGGATCAGCCGGCTCGGCCGGGTCTGGGTGGAGGGCCAGATCGCCGAGATCGCCGTGCGCGGCGGTGCGGTGTTCATGACCCTGCGCGACCCGGTCGCGGCCGTCTCGGTGCGGGTCATCTGCTCGCGGCCGGTCTTCGACGCGGCCTCGCCGCAGCCCGCCGAGGGGGCCCGGGTGGTCGTGTTCACCCGCCCGGATTTCAACGCCAACCGGGGCTCGTTCGCCCTGACCGGGCTGGAGATCCGGGCGGTCGGGGTGGGCGAGCTGCTGGCGCGGCTGGAACGGCTGCGCCGCGAGCTGGCGTCAGAGGGGCTCTTTTCAGCCGAACGCAAGCGCGCTCTGCCTTTCCTGCCAAGCGTCATCGGCCTGATCTGCGGACGCGATTCCGCGGCTCAGCGCGACGTGCAGCGCAACGCCAGCCGCCGCTGGCCGGCTGTCCGGTTCCGGGTCGAGCAGACCGCGGTGCAGGGGTCGTACGCCGCGGCGGAGGTCACCGAGGCGCTGCAGCGCCTGGACGCGGACCCGGATGTGGACGTGATCATCATTACCCGCGGCGGCGGCTCGCTGGAGGACCTGCTGCCGTTCTCGGACGAGTCACTTGTCCGGGCGGTCGCCGCGTGCCGGACCCCGGTGGTGAGCGCGATCGGGCACGAGCAGGACACGCCGCTGCTGGACTACGTGGCGGACCTGCGTGCCTCCACGCCCACCGACGCGGCCAAGCGGGTCGTACCCGACGTCGCCGAACAGCTCGCCCTCGTCACCCAGCTGCGGGACCGGGCTCGCCGCTGCCTGACCGGCTGGCTGGACCGGGAGACAGCCTGGCTGGAAGGGATCCGGTCCCGGCCAGCGCTGGCCGATCCGGTGCGCGAGATCGAGCGCCAGACCGAGCGGGTGGACGCGCTGGTGCAGCGGGCCCGGACGTCCCTGGACTCGACCCTGATCCGGGCCAGCGACGACGTGGCCCACACCCGCGCCCGGCTGCTCGCCCTCTCCCCCGCGTCCACGCTGCGCCGCGGCTATGCCATCGTGCAGCACGACCACGACGGCGTCGTCCGCAGCGCGTCCGAGGTCGCCCCGGGCGAGACGCTGACCGTCCGGTTCGCGGCTGACCAGCTCGCCGTGCGCGCCGTCGATGACACTGATGACCGATAGGGTTGGGGTCGTGACCGACGGCGCGGAAGTAAAACCCTCCGAGGCGCTCTCCTACGAGCAGGCCCGGGACAAGCTGGCCTCGGTCGTCAAGCGCCTGGAGTCCGGCGGCCTGACCCTGGAACAGTCCCTGGAGCTGTGGGAACGGGGCGAACGGCTGGCGGCGGTGTGCGGCGAGTGGCTGGACGGCGCGCGGGCCCGGCTGGCCGCCGCCATGGCCAAGCGGGACGACGCTGACCAGGCCGGAGACGAGCAGGACGCCCCCTTCTGATCGAGTTTGTCCGCCTTTTCGCTGGGCAATCGCTTAGCAGCCGAGAGCAAGGCGGGCGGGATGAACCCATTCGAGCGGGCGATCAGGGCGGTCGACCACACCCAGCGACGGTTCACGCCCACGGCGTTCGTCTTCGGCGTGGTCAAGAAGCAAGGTGACGACAACGGCGGCGTGCTGACCTCGAACCTCGCCTTCGCCGCCTTCCGCTCGCTGTTCCCGCTGCTGCTGATCCTGGTCACCATCCTGGGCCTGCTCTCCGCGGTGAACGCGCAATTCAGGACCGACGTCCTGAACGCAGTCGCGGGCCAGGTACCACTGCTCGGGCACACGCTGACCAGCAACGTGCACCAGCTCAAGCGGGCCAGCGTCATCGGTCTCATCATCGGCATCGTCGGCCTGGTCTGGGGCTCGGCCGGGCTGGCGCAGGCCGGCTTGTTCACCATGGAGCAGATCTGGAACCTGCCTGGGCCAAGCCGCCCCGGTTACCTGCCGCGACTCGGCCGGGCCGGCCTGTTCCTGCTCCTGCTGGGCGGCGGGGTGATCGTCACCACCGGCCTGGCCAGCCTGAACACCTACGTGGTCAAGGGCTTCTGGTCGGTCGCACTGGCCGAGATCCTGGCCGCGGCGTTCAACATCGGCATGTTCATCGGTGCATTCCGGGTGCTGACCCCAAAGGGCGTGCCGACCGGCAAGCTGCTGCCCGGGGCGATCACCGGCGGCATCTTGTGGACCGCCCTGCAGGTGCTCGGCACCTGGCTGGTCCACCACTACCTGCACAGCGACTCGGTGTACGGGGTGTTCGGCACGGTGCTCGGGCTGATGGCCTGGATCTACATAGCGGCGGAGATCACGGTGTACAGCGCGGAGATCAACGTGGTGCTGGCCCGGCGGCTGTGGCCGCGGGCGATGATCCAGCCGCCGCTCACCGAGGCCGACCGGGCCAGCATGGCGCTGCAGGCCCTGCAGAACCAGCGGCGGCCCGAGCAGCAGGTCGAGGTGACATTCAAAGACCGCGAGCCCGAGGCCAACGAGGCCGCCCAGACGCCGCAGACGCCGGACGAGGTGGCACCTCCAGCACACGCCGAGGGGCCCGGCCCGCGAGGCGAACCCGGCTCGCAGGACAGCGCCGACGATGATGGCAGGAACAGTGATGCCGCGGACAGTGATGCCGCGGACAGTGACGGCAGGGACCGTGACGGCGCGGCCGGGCGCGAGGCGTCAGCCGGCCACCGGGTGCAGTGAGGCGGCAAGCTCGCGCAGCTGAGTCCAGCTCGCGTTGCCGGTGACCACTAGCGTCAGGCGGTCCGCGCCCGTCACGTACATCGAGCGCTGCCCACGGGCAGGCGTCGTGCTCAGGGTCCAGGTCCGGCCGATGATCTGGGCATGACCCAGAGGCGTGCCGCTGTTGGTCATCCGCTGGATGAAGGAGGCCGCCGGGGCGTTCGTCTCCTCCAGCGTCGCCAGTGCACCGTCCGGGGTGGCGTAGCCCAGCTGCCAGGTCACCGTGCCCGCGCCGTTGGCACCGCCCACGGCCAGACCCGAGCTGACCGGCTGCCAGGTCGTGGGCAGGCCAGCCGGCGCGACGGCGGGATAGGGGGCCAGCTGAGTGAGCTTGGCCAGATCACTGCGGTAGCTGATCGTGACGGGTTCGGCGGCATGCGGCGCTGGGACCGCCACGATCAGGACGGCGGCGGCAACCAGGCAGCCCAATGCGGAGACGCTTCCGTGCAGCACCCGGTTCACGGTGGCCAGGCTAGCCGGGCTCGGTCATGCCCGAGGAGCTGGCGATGCTGAAGTGACCCAAGGGTGTTCTGTGGCCGTCCTGCTGTGGTCGCCGGTAGGACACGCGGCTGTCGGACAGCACGTCGATGCCAGCGAGCGGCAGGAAATGCCATAAGGCCGCGTCTTCTGTCCGTCACACTGACATCTTCTGTCGCCAAACGCCTCGCCTGTCACGGCGTCCGGCGGTCGCGAACGCTGTGGATGCGGCATACACAGCGTAGGAA
>JBAPYC010000157.1:0-6021 GCA_049284535.1 Streptosporangiaceae bacterium | reverse complement strand
TTCACCGGCAGCTTCGCCCCGGCACCGGACCCGACGTTCGCGCTGCCGCTGGCCCATGGCCGCGGCTACTGGGTGATCGGCTCCCTGACCCAGAGCGCGATCTACAGTGCGCCCTCCGGCCTGCGCGCGAAGGCGTGGCCGGACGGCAACCAGGTAGCCACGCCCAGGCCCGCTGTCGTGCACCACGAGAGCGAAACGTTCACCACCACCTATACGGCCATCGACCCACTGCGCCCCAATCACGCCGGCGTGACCCTCGACGGCTTCTTCGGCTGGCCTCTCACCGCCACGGCGAGCTAGGTCGATGACCGGTAGTTCGGGCCAGCAGGAACTGTCGCTGAAGCTGATTGTCGTACCGCTGTGCTACCGTCGTACTATGGCTATCCGCAAGAAGCGCTCCATCTCGATCCCGCCCGAGCTTGACGCCGAGATTGCCGCGGCCGCTCAGGCCGCCGGGATGAGCTACAGCGCCTGGGTCGCCGAGACCGCGCGGAAGGAATTCGTCATCCGGGCGGGCCTGGAAGCGGTCAGCCAGTACGAGGCTGAACACGGTTCGTTCACCCCGGACGAGATTGCCGGGGCGGAGGAATGGGCCGCCAGGGTCACCCAGCCATCCGGTGCCCGGCGGACCGCGTGACCGGTGTCACCTACGATTCTGGAGCGCTGATCGCCGCCGAACGGGGGGAGCGGCTGATGTGGGCCCGCCATCGTGCATTGCTGCTCCGCCGTGTCGTGCCGACTGTCCCTTCCCCCGTCGTGGCCCAGTCCTGGCGCGGCACGCCCCGCCAGGCGCAGCTCGCCCGGCTCCTGACTGGGTGCGATGTCGAAACGCTCGATGACGTCAGGGCCAGGGCCGCCGGAACCCTCGCCGGCCGCGCCCGCACCGCCGACATCGTCGACGCCAACGTCGTCGAAGGCGCTCTCCGGCGTGGCGACCTCATCGTCAGCTCCGACGAGGGCGATCTCGCCGCCATCGCCGCGGGCGTCAGCCGCCACATCGACATCGAACACCCATAACCCGGGCCACGACAGCCTGGTCGGTCCGGGCTCTTCTATGTCGCAGGGCAAGCCGTACGACCTGTGGACACTTCAGGGCCACATCCCGCCGCCATTCGAGTCTGCTGCCGAACGGCGCTGGGTGCGGGAGAACAAAGTCAGTCCCTACACCCTGGCCGAGAAGCTGCCCGTCAACCTGTCCTTCGCTCCCGGCACGAACGGTCGGTGAGTCCTCTGGCGTTGGTCAGGGATGACCCTGACGTACCGGCGGGCCCATATCAGGGTGCGAATCGGGGCTGATCCCGATCGACGGGAGCCGCCGCCGGCGGCAGTCTTGAAGGTGAAACAACACACCGCCTGACATCAAGGAGTCCGGTCACCATGCCCGCCATCATCGCCCTGGTCCTCGCCGCTATCGTGGCCCTGATCATCTTCAGCGCCGTCGTGCACCTCCTGTTCTCACCCTGGCTGCTGCTGGTCGCCGTCGCCATCGTGGCCTGGATCAAGCTCCGGCCGCGCCGCTCCCACCGGTAACCGCGCTGCCCGCCCGTCCGCCGCCCGCCCCTTCGCTGCCGGCCCCTCCACTGGCCGCACTGCGCGCCCCGGTGAACCTGCCGATCAGGGCGATGACCGCGTCGATGTAGCCGTCGATGTCGAGCCCGGGATCCCACGCCTGCTGCAGCACCAGCCCCTGGAAGATGGCGGCGCAGACCCGGGCGGCGCTGACGGGATCGACTTCGGGCGGCACGCTGCCGTCCTGCTGGCCGCGGCGCAGCAGCCCGGCGATGATCTCGATGGGCTCGTCCAGGCCGCTGCGCACGATCTGCAGCACGCGGTCGTCGCGCAGGGCCTCCCCCCACAGCTGGATGGTGACCCGCCGCCACCGCTGTTCGGCTGGGTCCGCAAGCCTGCCCAGCGAGACGTGGGCCAGGTCCCGCAGCACGCCACCGGCATCGGTGGCATCTGCGGCGCCGTCCAGGACAGCCGCCTCCCGGGCGTGATGCTCGGCGGCGATCGCCGCCACGATGTCCTCCTTGGCCGGGAAATACCGGTAGATTGCGCCGGCGCTCAGCCCTGTCTCCGCGACGATGTCCTGCATCGTGGTGCGGTGGAAGCCCTCCCGCGCGAAGCACGCGGCGGCCGCATCCATGATCTGCCGCCGCCGGGACTCCAGGTAACCGTCGTTCACCCGGGGCATGTCAGCGCTTCCGGGCCTGGGCGACGTGGTAGTAGGCCGGCGCGGCCGGGCACCTCCCGGCCGGGTAGAAGCGCCGCGCCGCATCCGAGACCCGCTCATCCGACAGCAGCTCGAATCCCCGGTCAGCGAGGTAGCCAGGCACCTGGGACGGACGAAGCCGAACGAGAACGGCTCGCCCACCCGCTGCACTGCCTGCATCGTGGTCCTGGCGCCAGCGAATTCCGCGGACCCGTCCAGCATCCGCGCATCGACGTAGGTGAACAGGACCAGCGAGCCGGACCCGAGCACCGAGGCCAGCAGCCCGAAGGTCGGGAAGTGGACGGCCACCTGGTCATCGGCGATCCTGTCCGGCGCGGGCCGCCGCGCTTCCAGGGCGCGGATGTCCGTTCACTTCAGCCCCGCGCTAGCCGACATGACCAGCCCACGGGATCACCCCGGTGCAACTGACCGGGGACCGGGACGCATGACACGAAGCGCGGGGCCGCAGGTTCCTATAGTGAGGAGCGTGCACACGAGCAGCCAGGCCAACCGGAAACTAGCAGTCGAGTCGGTGGCCTTCGGTCTCGGCTATACCGCCGTGCTGATCTGGTCCGGAACGGCCCTGGTCGCCAGTTTCAGCGGTGCCGAAGCCAGCCCGTATTGGCCTGTCATCCCGCACCTCCGGACGGATACCACTGGCGTCGTTGCCTTTGCGGTTGCCATCGTCAGCCTCGTGCTCAGCAAGTACCTGCAGCTCAGGCGCCGCAGCGGCGGCGTGAAAGCCCAGCCGGCGGCCAGGCCCGCTGCCCAGCCGGCGGCCAGGCCCGCTGGGCTGCTCATGATGCAGGCGGTGGCCGAGACCGCCGCGGTCCTCGGCACCGCCGTTGTCGTCTATCTATCCGTGAACGCCGTCACGCATCCCTCGACCCTCCGGCTCCAGCTCACGCATCTGTGGCCATGGCCGACCGAGGGCACGGTCCGGGTGATCGCGCTGGGCATCTGCCTGGTAGCTGTCGCCTCCAGCCGTTACCTGCGGGCTACCGCGAACCGCCACAGCCAGCCCGCAACGGTCCCCGGGAACACCGACGTCAACGCCGACGTGGCCGCGTAGGGTCCCGAGGACTCAGCTCCGACGAGAGCGATCTCGCCATCGCGATCATCAGTGAGACCGGGTCGCGCTCTGCTTTGTCGGCGGTTTGCGGCGTGATAGTGATAGCCCCCGAAATCGCCGACAAATCCTAGGCCTTGGGACTGATGTGACTGGGTTTGGGTCGCTGACTTCCGGGAGTTGCCGGGGGCGGGTTGCCTGGCTGGAACGGCTCGACCCTGCGCCGGCCCCCACCCGTAATTCGTCACCCGGTCAGGGATGACCGGATGCTTGTAGGGGTGCACACTAGGGGCGAATCGGGGGTGATCCCGATCGACGGGAGCCACCGCGGTGTGCACCCCTACGGCATCAGGGTCATCCCTGATGGGGAGAGGGCTGGCTAGACGGCTAGGACGGCGACCTCGTATTGCTGGCAGTACAGATTCCGGGTCACCAGGGTCAAGCCTTCGCAGCGGGCTTGCGCAATCAGCATCCGGTCGAACGGATCCCGGTGGATCGGCGGGAGGCGCCCGGCCGCTATCGCATGGGTGAAATCGATGGGGAGTTCCCGGAACCCACTGTCCCGTACGCGCTCGGGAAGGTCCGCCGGCGCTGTGATCTTCCCGAGCGCCTGCTTGATGGCGATCTCCCAGACCGTCGCGGCGCTGACGCGGACATCGGGCTCGTGATCAAGCCGATCCTTGACATCACCCGTTAGCGCAACATCGTCGGCCAGCCACCACAGCACGACGTGGGTGTCGAGCAGCAGACTCATGGGGTCATGCCGAAGTCGGCCGCGATGGCCTGGTTGACCGCCTCAGAGTCCCAGTCCGGCGCCAGCTCAAGCTGACCACGTAGCGACCCACGCCCATGGCGCTGAACCCGACCGGGCAGCGGGACCACCTTGGCGACCGGATGCCCAGCCCGGCTGATGACGATCTCCTCGCCTTGCTCGACCCGCTCGATGATCCGGGACAAGTTGGTTTTGGCCTCGTGGATATTGAACTGCGCGGCAGCGTCGCTAGACATAAAACCTCCTTAGCTAATAGCTTAGTCCATTATCCGCCGACTGCGACCTTGCGTATCGCAGCAGCCGGAGGTGCCGCGTGCTCGAACTCCACCAAGCCATCTCGTCGAGCTGATACGGTCACGTGGATGGCTGAGTAACCCCCGCGTCGGGCTTGCGTCCCTCGATGCGGCGTTGTTGATCAGCACGTCCAGCCCGCCGTTGGCCTCGACCGTCTTGGCCGCGGCCGCCACCGACGCGTCGTCGGTGACGTCGAGCTGGACCGTCCGGCCGGCCGCGTGGCGGCCGCGCTCGGCGTCCCGGCTGCCCGCGTACACGGTGTGGCCGGCGGCGATGAGCCGGCGGCGGTCTCGAAGCCCAGGCCCTTGTTCGCCCCGGTGATCAGCGTTGTCGTCATGTCTCCAGCCTGGCAGCCGGCCCGCGCCGCGAGCCAGCCGGCCGGTCTTCCTGGGACTGCCAGGACCAGGCATCCCCGCCCGGCAACGGCAGGTCCGGCGCGCGCCGGCCGGACCCGGGGCCATACCGTGAGGCTCGTGAGCACGATCCTCATCCCGGTCCCTGACCGCGACTTCGACCCGACCGAGGTGGCGGTGAGCTGGCAGGTCCTGACCCAGGCCGGGCACCGGGTGGCCTTCGCGACCGAAAGCGGCGGGCCCGCCGCGGCCGACGACCTGATGGTGACCGGCCGGGGCCTCGACGTCTGGTCCGGTGTCCCCGGGCTCGGCCGGATCGTGCTGTTCGGCCGGATCCTGCGGGCCAACACCGGTGCGCGGGCGGCCTACGCGCAGATGCTGCGATCGCCGGAGTTCACCCATCCTCATCGCTGGGCGGACGCCAGCCTGGCCGGCATCGACGGCCTGCTCCTGCCCGGCGGTCATCGCGCGCGCGGGATGCGCAGTTACCTGGAAAGCAGCGTCCTGCAACGTCTGGTGGTGCAGGCGTTCCGACAGAACCTGCAGGTGGCAGCCATCTGCCACGGTGTCCTGCTGGCCGCGCGCAGCATCGATCCGGACACCGGCCGGTCGGTTCTATCGGGACGCGAGACGACCGCGCTGACCTGGACGCTGGAGCGCAAGGCCTGGCACCTGGCCCGCGTCACCCGGTTCTGGGATCGCGAGTACTACCGCACCTATCCCGAGAAGCCCGGCCAGCCAGCCGGGTACATGTCGGTCCAGTCCGAGGTGACGCGGGCCCTGGCCGGCCCGGCCGGCTTCCGCGACGTACCACCGGACGCTCCGGACTTCCGGGTGAAGACGTCCGGAACACACCGCGACACCGCCACCGACAGCCGCCCGGCTTTCGTCGTCGACGACGGGAACTACCTGTCCGCGCGGTGGCCCGGCGACACCTTCACCTTTGCCGGGGCGTTCGCCCAGAAGCTGAGCGAGACCAGTACGTAGGTCCTGAACCACTCGCACGGCCGGCGGTTAGGCTGTCACATGTCGCGGTAAGCGGCCAAACGGGTGACACGAGGTGGATGGTGCACGACCAGCAGGTACCGCTGGATGTGTTCGTGGGCCGGGCGGCCGAGCTTGCGCAAGTGGCGGAGGTGGTTGCCCGGGCGAAGGCGGGGCAACCCTGGCTGGTGAGCATTGAGGGGGATCCGGGAGCAACATCTACGCGAAGTGCGGCCTGCCAGGACGTCAGCAGCTGCGGCGCTTCGTCGAGCAGTGGCGCCAGCCCGCCGCTATCTGACCGGTACGGCGCGACGCTAGCTGCCGCGCCGTACCGGTG
>JBAPYC010000156.1:0-6087 GCA_049284535.1 Streptosporangiaceae bacterium | reverse complement strand
ACGCGGCGCTGGACAAGCAGCGGGCCGCCCGCGCCGCCCGTCCCCGCGCGGCCCGGGCCGACACCCCCGGCGACCAGGACCGCTCCGGCGGCTCGGGCTCTGGCGGCGCTGGTTCCGGTGGCGCTGGTTCCGGTGGCGCTGGTTCCGGTGGCGCTGGTTCTGGCGGCGCTGGTAATTCTGGCGGCGCGTACGGGCCGGAGCTGGACGCGGCGCTGATGTCAGCTCTGCGGGCCGGCCACGCCAGCCAGCTTGGCCGGGCGCTCAGCAACGACCTGCAGCCGGCCGCGCTGTCCCTGTTCCCTGCGCTGCGCAAGACCCTGGCCGCGGGCCTGGAGCTGGGCGCGCTGGGCGCCCTGGTCTGCGGGTCCGGGCCGACCTGCGTGTTCCTGGCGGCCAACGCCAAGCGGGCCACGGACCTGGCCGTGTCGCTGTCCGGGGCGGGCGTGTGCCGGTCGGTGGCGCGGGTCACCGGGCCGGTGCCGGGCGCCGCCATCGTCGCCGGCCCCAGTTCGGGGGGCCCCAGTTCGGGCGGCCCTAGTTCGGGCGGCCCTAGTTCGGGCGGCCCCAGTTCCGGCGGCCCGAAGTCAACGGGCCTGAAGTCAACTGGGCTGAAGTCAACTGGGCCGAAGTAACCATGGCCAACCTCATCAGCCTGGAGAAGGCGGCGAAGGCCTACGCGCACCAGACCCTGCTGGACGGTGTCTCGCTGGGCGTGGCGGCCGGGGACCGGATCGGCGTGGTGGGCCGCAACGGCGCCGGCAAGTCCACCCTGCTAGCGCTGCTGGCCGGGCAGACCGCGCCGGACACAGGCAGGGTGGCCGTCTCGTCCGGGCTGCGGATCGGCTACCTGCCGCAGCGGGACGAGCTGACCGGATCGGTGGGCGAGATCGTGTTCGGCGGTGCTCAGGCTGCCGACGGGACGGCCGGCGGCGCTGGCCTGGAGGGAACGCCGTGGGAGGCCGATCCGCGCACTCGCGCCATCATGGCCGAGCTGCTGCCCGGGGTCGGCCTGGACGCCCCGGCCGGGCAGCTGTCCGGCGGCGAGCGGCGCCGGGTCGCGCTGGCTGCCCTGCTGGTACCCGACCGGGACGTGCTGCTGCTGGACGAGCCGACCAACCATCTGGACCTCGAGGCCATCGACTGGCTCGGCCGGCACCTGCGCGACCGCGGCTCGGCCGTGGTGGTGGTCAGTCACGACCGCTGGCTGCTGGACACCGCCTGCGACCGGACCTGGGAGGTCGACCGGGGGCAGGTACGCATCGCCGAGGGTGGCTACTCGGCTTACGTGCTGGCCCAGGCCGAACGCGAGCGGGCCGAGGACGTCGCCGAGCGCCGCCGCCGCAACCTGGCCCGCAAGGAGCTCGCCTGGCTTCAGCGCGGCGCCCGGGCCCGCTCCACCAAGGCCAAGTTCCGGGTGGAGACGGCCAACGCGCTGATCGCGGCCGAACCCCCGGCCCGGGACACCGTCGAGCTGACCCGGCTGGCCACCGCCCGGCTGGGAAAGACCGTGCTCGAGCTGGAGGATGTCTCGCTGGCCGTCGGCGACGGCGCGCAGCGCCGCACCCTGCTGGACCAGGTGACCTGGCAGCTCGGGCCCGGCGACCGGGTCGGCGTGGCCGGGGTCAACGGCAGCGGCAAGACTTCCCTGCTCAGCGTCCTGGCGGGCACGCCCGCTCCTGGCCTGCACGAGGACGGCACGGTCATCAGGGGCAAGACCGTACGGCTGGCCTACCTGTCCCAGGAGCTGGCCGAACTCGACCCGGACCAGCGGGTCCGCGATGCCGTGGAAGAGATCCGGCTGCGGATCCGGGTCGGCGACCGCGAGCTGTCCGCCGGGCAGCTGCTAGAGCGGCTCGGCTTCCCGCCCGAGCGCCAGCGGACCCGGATCGGTGATCTGTCCGGCGGCGAGCGGCGCCGGGTCCAGCTGCTCCGGCTGCTGATGGACGAGCCGAACGTGCTGCTGCTCGACGAGCCCACCAACGACCTGGACATCGAGACCCTGACCGAGCTCGAGGACCTGCTCGACGGCTGGCCCGGCACCCTGGTCGTGGTCAGCCACGACCGGTACTTCCTGGAGCGGGTCACCGAGCACGTGGTGGCGCTGCTCGGCGACGGCCAGATCTCCTTCCTCGGCGGCGGCCTGGAGGAGTACCTGAGCCGGATCCGCTCCGCCCGCCGCGCCCCCCAGCCCCGCCCGGCCGCCATCGGTTCCGCCGCCGCGTCATCTCCGCAAACTTCGGCCGCGCCCGGCTCGCCGATCCCGTCTGCAGCCGCCCCCTCCGCAGCCGCCCCGTCCTCGGCCGCCCCTCCGTCGGCCGCCCCTTCGTCGGCGGCCCAGGAGCGCAACGCCCGCAAGGAACTGCAGCGCCTCGAGCGTCAGCTGGACCGGCTCACCCAGCGCGAGGCGGCTCTGTCCGCTGACCTGGCCGCCAACGCCACCGACTACGAGATCCTGACCTCCCTCGGCGCCGAGCTACGCGCCACCCAAGCCGAGAAATCCGACCTCGAAGAGCGCTGGCTAGCCATAGCCGCCGCCCTTGACGCCTGACCGCAGCATCCCCGCTCCCCACCCGCGCCTTGCTTCGCCTGGGTCCAGCCTCCCACCGTCACATCTGCCTCGACTGTGCTTGACTGCCCGTCCGTCACATCACCGGGATCAGCGAACCTACTGAATGTCACAGTCACCGCGTCCGGGCGTGCTGAAATCCGGCATCCATAGCGTTAGCGTCGGCGCAAACTTCTAGCCGGGATCGCGGCCGGCGTCGCTTTACTCGGCCGCGTCGAACGGGGCGAGCAGGATCCGCATGGTGTCGGCCAGGTGCTGCCGCTCGGCCGTGCTGAGGCCGGCCAGCAGCATTCGCTCACGCTCCAGCAGGTCGGCCAGGGCCGCGTCCACCCGTTCCTGGCCCGCCCCGGTCAGGGTGACCAGCACGCCCCGCTTATCCCGCGGGTCGGGCTCGCGCCGGACCAGGTTCGCGGCGGCCAGCCGGTCGATCCGGTTGGTCATCGTGCCGGAGGTGACCAGCGTCGCGCGCAGCAGCGCGCCCGGCGTCATCTGGAACGGCGGACCCTGCCGGCGCAGTGCCGAGAGCACGTCGAACTCCCACGATTCCAGGCCGTGATCGGCGAACGCCCCGCGCCGGGCGATGTCCAGATGCCGGGCCAGCCGGGAGATCCGGCTGAGCACCTGCATCGGCTCGACATCCAGGTCCGGCCGCTGCGCCCGCCACGCCGTGACCAGTTCGTCGACCTCGTCACGCAGCAGCGGACCGGACAGGATTCCCTCGTCGGGATCCGCCTCGGTGCCGGGACCTGCGCGCTGGCCCATGCCAACAGCTTATCTCTTGACGTCAAGACTCATTTTCCTGTACAAGGGGATCAGATCGGCAGTGTCTCTCTATCAGAGAGGGATCGATCACCATGTGGGACGCGACCCTGTATCTGCGGTTTGGCGGCGAGCGCGCCAGGCCGTTTTTCGACCTGCTCAGCCGGGTCGGGGCAGAGCTGCCCGGATACGTGGTCGACATGGGCTGTGGCCCAGGGAACCTGACCGCCATGCTCGCGGAACGCTGGCCGGCCGCCACGGTGTGCGGCGTCGACAACTCGCCGGAGATGATCGAGGCGGCGCGCCGGCTCGTCCCGGCGGCGGCCAGGCCGTCTGTCGTGCCCGCGGGTCCGCAGCCGACCGTGACCAGTCACGCGCCCGGGCTGTCGTTCATGCTCGACGATATTAGGCACTGGGAACCGCAGTGCCTTCCCGACGTGATCATCTCCAACGCGGTGCTGCAGTGGGTGCCGGACCACCGCGAGCTGCTGGTCCGCTGGGCGGATCAGCTGGCCGCGAGCGGCTGGCTGGCCTTCCAGGTGCCGGGGAACTTCGACCAGCCTTCGCACGAGATCTTGCGTGAGCTGGCCGCCTCGGGCCGGTGGCGCCCGCTGCTGGCGGACGTGGAGCTGAACCGGCAGTCGGCCGACCCCGCAGACTACGCGGAACTGCTGGCCGAAGCCGGCTGCGAGGTCGACGCCTGGGAGACGACGTACGTGCACATCCTGACCGGCAGGGATCCGGTGCTCGAGTGGTACAAGGGCACCGGGCTTCGCCCCGTCCTGGCCGCGCTGGACGCGGACCAGGCGGAGGAGTTCCTCGCCGAGTACGGCACGCGGCTCCGGAAGGCGTATCCACCCCGCTCGTTCGGTACGGTTTTCCCGTTCCGCCGCGTGTTCGCCGTGGCCCACCGCCCCGGCTGATCGCCTTACCCAATTTTTCCTATTGATTTTATAGGAAAACTCTGGCAGGATCTCGGCATGCGCCGTGGCATGCCGATCCTGTCGACGCCTGTCCGTCAGTGCGTTCCCGGCTGTGCCGTCACTCCGGCGCCTCGTTTTCATTGGCGTGATTCCCTGCAGCGATGCGGGGACCTCCGGCGATGTCTGGCCTGCTCGCCCTGACCGGACTGGCTCGTTCCTTCTGCCAGCCCTGTCTGGCTCGTGTGGTTTACCAATTCACTGGCAGTGCTGCCAGTCCTGACAACGTGAGGAGAGACACGAGATGAGCACGATGACCCGGTCGGCGCCAACCGTCCCTGTGCCCGGCCGGCTACTCGGCGCACGGCAGCTTGCCGATGTGGTGCGACGCCTGGCGGCGAGCCCCGCGGAATGGATAACCCGGGTCCGGCTGAACCCGGATGGCCGCTGGTACGAGCAGATACACCTCGATGACAGTCACGAGGTCTGGGTGATCAGCTGGCTGCCTGGCCAGTCGACCGGCTTCCACAATCATGGCGGGTCGGCCGGGGCGTTCACGGTGGTGTGGGGGAGCCTGATGGAGAGCCGGGTGGTCGGCGGCGTGGCCACCGGCCAGGTGCTGGCCAAGCCGATCGGGGCGGGCGGGGCCAGGTCGTTCGGCCCGCGGTACATCCACGACGTGCGCAACGCGTCCGCCTCGACGGTGGCCGTCAGCGTGCACGCCTACTCCCCGCCGATGCCGGAGATGACGCGGTACGACCTCACCCCGGCTGGGCTGGTGAAGCGGGAGACCGAAGGCGCTGCCGCGTGGTGAGCGCCCGGCCCGCGGGAGCCCGCGGGATCGACGAGATCCTGGCCGAGGCGCGTGCCCGGCTGGTGCGGGTCACGCCGCGGCAGACGTTTGACGAGGCGGCTAGCGGCGCTGTGCTGGTCGACATCCGGCCGGCCGCGCTGCGGGCGGCCGAGGGCGAGATCGCCGGCTCGGTCGTGATCGAGCGCAACCACCTGGAATGGCGCCTCGACCCGGCCAGCGATGCCCGGCTGCCCTGGGTGAGCGGTTACGACCACCGGATCATCGTGTTCTGCTCGGAGGGGTACACCTCGAGCCTGGCCGCAGCGGCCCTGCTCGACCTGGGCCTGTACCGCTCCACCGACATGACCGACGGGTTCCAGGGCTGGCGAGCCGCAGGCCTGCCCTGGTCGGCGGCGGGTGCGGGCTCGGTCGCGCTGGCCCCCGGCGCGGCCCCGGCCGTGGTGTCGCCCGGTGTGACATCGGTCCTGACCCCGGGCTGAGCTGACCGGGCTGAGCCGGCCAGGCTGAGCTGACCGGGCTGAGCTGACCGGGCCCGGCCGGGGCGGGCGCACTCGCCCCGGCTAGGCCGGGGACTGCTCCCCGCGGTTCGCGTCGAGCTGGGAGAGGCCGTTCCAGGCCAGGTCGATCAGGTTGGCCGCGACCTCTTCCAGCTTCGGCTTGCGGGCGTCCAGCCACCACTGCCCGGTCACGGCCACCATGCCCACCAGCATCTGGGCGTACAGCGGGGCGAGCTTGGGATCGTGGCCGCGCGAGGCGAGGAAGTCGGCCAGGATGTACTCGACCTGGCCGGCGATATCGCTGAGCAGCGTGCCGTAGGTGCCCGTGCCCGAACCGGGATTGGAGTCCCTGACCAGGATGCGGAAGCCGTCGGCGTTGTCGTCGATGTACCGGAACAGGGACACCGCCGCAGCCTCAAACTTCTCCCGGGAATTGCCGCCGTCCAGGAGCGAGGTGGCCATGGTCAGCAGCCGTTCCACTTCCCGGTCCACCACGACCGCGTAGAGCCCCTCCTTGCCGCCGAAGTGCTC
>JBAPYC010000155.1:0-3367 GCA_049284535.1 Streptosporangiaceae bacterium | reverse complement strand
CCGCCTGGCTGGCCGCCGTGGACGGGACGGTGACGCTGGGCCCATCGGCCGCGGCGGGCTGCTCGTCGTTGTAGTAGAACTGCTTGCCGCGCAGCAGTGAGACCAGCGCCCCGATGAGCGACATGATCGCGGCGGCCGTGAACACGATGACCAGGCCGTGGTGGAACGGCGCCTCGATCAGGTGCGGGAAGAACTGCCGGCCGGTGAGCACGGCCACGTTGTGCGCGGGCAGGTGCTTGAGGACGCCGGAGGGGGCCAGCAGGTTCTGCACCGGGTTGTAACCGAGCAGGGCCGCGAACAGCGTGCTGACCGGTGGCAGGTGGCTGACCTGCGTGGCCACGGCGGCCGGGACGCCCTGCGCGGTCAGGCCGCTGGTCAGCGACTTGGGCAGCGTGGATGCCAGCCCGGCGATCATCAGCGAGAAGAAGATGCCGATGGACAGGGACATGCCGGAATTCTGGAAGGTCGACCGCATGCCCGACGCGGACCCGCGGTGCCGCGCGGGTACCGCGCTCATGATCGCGGAGGTATTCGGCGAGGCGAACAGGCCTGAGCCGACCCCGTTGCCGAAGATCAGCAGCCCGAACATCCAGTAGGTGAAATTCACCGGGAGCAGCATCAGCCCGACGAAGCAGCATGCGGCCAGGAGCAGCCCGGCGGTGGCGAAGGGCCGCGGCCCGTACCGGTCGGACAGGACTCCTGAGATCGGCCCGGCGATGAGGAAGCCGGCGGTGAGCGGCAGCATGTAGATCCCGGCCCACAGCGGGGTCACCGAGAAGTCGTAGCCGTGCTGCGGAAGCCAGATACCGGCCAGCCAGATGACCAGCATGAACTGCAGGCCGCCACGGGCGATCGAGCCAAGCAGGCTGGCCAGGTTGCCGGCCGCGAACGCCCGGATCTTGAACAGGCTCATCTGGAACATCGGCTCGGCGATCTTGGTCTCAAAGACGCAGAACACCGCCAGTACCGCGGCCCCTCCGGCCAGGCCGGTAATGATCCACGGGTTAGTCCATCCGGTCGGGTGCCCGGCGTAGGGCTGGATCCCGTAGGTGATGGCGACCAGCATGGAGCTCAGGCCGACCACGAACAGGACGTTGCCGATCCAGTCGATCTTCGCCCGCTTGGTAGTGGCGATCTCGCGCAGGCTCTTGTACGCCCAGATGGTGCCGAACAGCCCGAAGGGCACGTTGACCCAGAACACCAGGCGCCAGTTGACCGCGGACAGCAGGCCGCCGAGCAGCAGCCCGACGAACGTTCCCGAGATGCCGGCGATCTGGTTGATGCCCAGGGCCATGCCCCGCTTGTTGGCCGGGAAGGCATCGGTGAGGATCGCGGCCGAGTTGGCCATCAGCATTGCCCCGCCGAACGCCTGCACGAACCGGAAGCCGATCAGCCACAGGGCCCCGCCCGCGCCGATCAGCGGGTCCAGGGAAAGCGCGATCGAGGCCAGGGTGAACACCACGAAGCCGAGGTTGTAGATCTTCACCCGGCCAAACATGTCGCCCAGGCGGCCCAGCGTCACCACCAGCACGGCCTGGACCAGCAGATACCCGATGATCATCCACAGCAGGAAGCTGATGTTGCCGGGGTCCAGCGGGTTGAGGTGGATGCCGCGGAAGATGGCCGGCATGGCGATGATCACGATCGACGCGTCGATCGTGGCCATGGTCATGCTCAGGGTGGTGTTGGACAGCGCGATCCACCGGTACCGGTCGGGCCGCCCGGCGCCATCATGGCTGGCCGGAGCGCCGGAACCGGACGCGCCGTTCACTGAGCCTGAGTCAACGCTTTGCCGCACGTTAAACCAGTCTACAGCGAATCACTTGCTTAATGGCAACTAGTTACTCTGGCCGATCTGTGCCAGATTCCGGCAGGCGGGATTCGGCTGGGCCGGATTCATCCGGATCGCGGGCTGCCCCGGCCGGGGTGTTTTCCAGGATGTAGTACAAGGCGACGAGCACGATCAGCACAAACGAGGCCAGCGCGCTGAACCAGGCCAGCGCGATCGCGATCGCGTAGACCAGGCCGCCGCTGACGAACCGGGCCCGGGCGCGCCAGCGCCGCTCGGGCGGCACCGGCTGATCGACGCGCTGGCCATGCAGTGTCCACTCGAAGATGCCGGCGAAGCCGAGCGACATGCCGAGGAACGCCCCGGCGTACAGGGCCATGGCCAGCCGAGCGTCGGGGCTGTTGTGCGGGAAGTAGTCCGCCTCGGTGGCAGTGGCGAACGGGATCAGCACCACGAACAGCAGCAGCACCAGGTTCAGGAACAGCAGCGTCCGGTTGACCGTGATGATGGACTTGACCAGCATGTGGTGGTTGACCCACACGATGCCGATCATGAAGAAACTGATCAGGTAGGCCAGGAAAGCGGGCCATTTGTCGTAGAGCTGAGCGATCAGGTGAAGGTGGCCGCGTCCAGGCCCGGCCACGGTGAGATCGAGGGCGAGCAGCGTAATCGCGACGGCGAACACCCCATCGCTGAAGGCCTCGAGCCTGGACCGGTCCATCAGCTCCCCGTGGGTTTGGCGCCGAGCCTGGCCAGGATCTCGTTCATGCTGTCCTGCATGTGAGCCTGCTGGCCGGGCATGTCCTTACTAGCGAAATTGTTCAGCATGCCCAGGATCCGCTGCTGGCCGGTCAGCAGATCGAGCTGCTGCCTGCCCATCTCGTGCAGGGATATCAGCGTCTCGTGATCGGCGATGGCCCGCCGGTCGCTCGCGGCCTGGGCCCGGTTGGCGCTCACCTGCAGCGAGATCATGATGGACAGCTGCGGCAGGTTCAGGATGGTCAGCAACAGCGGCCACGGCGTCTTGTCGAACCCCACGATGTTGCCCAGAAACAGCCAGGCCACGATGCCGACCGTGATGCCGATGAACACGTACATGGAGCCGCAGAACATGTTCACCGCGTCGGCGATCCGGTCCAGGAGGCTGGTCCCGCGCACGTGCTTGGACAGCACGAGCCTGGGCAGGTGCCCTCCTGGGTTTTCCCTGATCTCCTCAGCCCGCTCCTTGAGGTGCGAGGCGGCGTCGTCGATCGCGCGCACCGCGTCCTCGTCGGTGTGCGGCCGCGGGATACGCGGTGATGGGACCTGCTCCCCGCCCGGGAGCGTAACGGTCTCGGTCATGATTACCTCCGTGCAGGCCGGCACCGGTGGTGCCCACGAACTGTAATGATGTTGGCCACAACCTAGCGTCCCCGGGCGATCTTTTTTTGGCCGAACGGACTGGGCCGATGCCTTCCTGCCGCCCGGAGTTAACCGCTGGTTGGCCTGACCGGTGCATTCTTCTGGTCCATGGATCGCAGGCCCGACGGCAGCGCCGGCGCGGCCGCGGGGGATCACACCGCGGCCGGGCCATCTGGG